>RXOA01000052.1 GCA_003979035.1 Candidatus Bipolaricaulota bacterium | reverse complement strand
GTCTTCGCGCCGCCACACCCAGGCTAGGGATCAGGAATCGTCGCAGTGGGGCGGCACCTGGCCGCGATCCTGATCGTGCTTCCTGGCAGTCGGCTCAGGCCATCGAGAGAAGGTCAGCGCGTTGGCCACGTGGAACCACGTCGTGGCGAGCAGGCTCCAGAGCACCATCCTTGCTCCGGCATCAGCGGGCCAAGAGATCTCATCCATTGTCCGATTCGCGGACCGTTTCTTGCTGTCGGAATCCGGCGTCGCTGATGAGCGCGGCGCGCCGGAGTAGGAAATGCCACGAACGATCGCTGCGGGCGTGCGTTCGTCCGATTGCCCCATCGCCAATCCGGCGATGCCGGCAATGGAGTCGATGACGAGTTCGGCTCCACCGGACCGGGGAACGCCGAGCAAGTCATCACGGAACATTCCCGCCTTGATCGGCTCGATGCCGGCGAAACCGATCGCGACGTCCTGGCAGCCGAGCCGACCGATGCTGGTGGTCGTATCGGTGATGATGACGGCGACATCCCGGCCGGAAGACTTCTTCAGATCGCGCCGCAGGCGCTCGGCCGTCCCGCAGGGATCGATCGGGAGCATGCTGACGTACCCGTCGGGCACATTCGAATGATCGAGTCCCGCTTCGTCCATGTACACGGCGTGTTTCCTCGCGATGAACGTGAAGGCATTGGTCGAATCGAAGCCGCGACGCATCGCCCTCGGGTTGGGCGATAGATCAACCAGTTTCCGCCAGATGGAGGGAATTCCCGCGATCCTCTTCATCGGAATCACCAACAGGACGCGCCCTTCCGCCATCAAGAGCTGCAGCTTACGCGGATCCTTGCCGAACAACCGTCCCAACATTCGTGCCTTGCGTCCCGGATGAACCTCGGCCAGCCGAACCGTCCGTCCCTCAAACAAGGATGTCAGCTTTGACGTGACGACCACCACATCATGGTCTGCAAGCGTGAGACCGTTGTTGGCGAGTTCATTCAACAGAAACGCCGACAAGGTTGTTGCTGCAGCATCTTCCGGACGAACACGCTTCGAAACGCATAGCGGATGAAGGGTGATGGTCGCATGCCGGGGAGCGTCGCGATTGCCGGCGCGATTGAGATCGGCGATCGTTGCTGTGCTGTCGGGGGAGGCCATCGTCTGTCGAGTATCGATCGGGGGTTCGATTTCATCAAGAGGGCTTGACGGTTCGGGCTCCGTCCGTATACTGAAGCGACAAAGCCACACGACGGCGGATGCATCGACTGCTCTGCGCGGTTGTGTGAGAACCCCAAGCGGCAAAGCAAGAAGGAGGCACGGCAATGACCCAGATCAATCGACGAGACAGTGTTGTGGCCCTTCTGCTTGTGCCGAACACGCTCTAGCGGGAACAATCGCGCTCACGTAGTGCCCTAGTCAAGAAACGTTCCTGCCTGTTTCACCCGCGGCTTCATTGAAGCAACGCCGCTCCAATGACACGCCGCATCTACTCAAACACAAGGAAGAACGGCTCCGACGCAACGCCCGGCATCGGGTTCGAGCGGGTTGCCGTTCATTCCCGGTGCCGCTGACTCCTCACTTTCCGGACAAACGGCGGAAGCGCGGACGATGAATGTGATCAGTCGCAGGTTTGGATCACGCCGAACAGCAAGTCGGCGACAAGGAGGACGACACGATGGTTTGGAAGATCCCGGATGGCTATACCGCTCGCGAACCGAAACCGGGCGAGGTCGAGGACGTGGTTGAGTTGATGAACGCCTGTTCGCTGGATCTGCTTGGGGTTCGCACGCGGGATGTCGATGATCAGCGGGGGGATTGGCAGGCTCCTGAGTTCGATCTGGCGCGCGACGCCCGCGTGGTGCTTGCTCCGGATGGGGCGATTGTCGGCTACGCCGACGTCTGGGATGTGGATGAACCGCACGTTCGGATCCAATCCTGGGGGCGCGTTCATCCTGACCACCGAGGAGAGGGAATCGGAACCGCTCTCCTGCAGTGGATTGAGCAGCGTGCCGCGGAGTCGATTTCGTTGGCGCCCAAGGATGCGCGGGTCTGCCTTTGCCAATCCGCTCCGGAACAGGATGTCGATGCGCAGCGGCTGCTCACCAAAGCCGGATTTGAGTTCAGCCGCGTATTCTCCCGCATGGTGATCGCG
>RXOA01000051.1 GCA_003979035.1 Candidatus Bipolaricaulota bacterium | reverse complement strand
CTACGACCATGAGCTTGACGTTTGAGAGCGTCCGAACCATTTTATTGCAGGTGATCGCCATTTTTCTGGTGATCGTTCTGCATGAAGTCGCTCATGGATACGTAGCTCATCGGCTGGGCGATCCCACCGCCAAACAGCAGGGACGCTTGACCTTGAATCCGCTTGCTCATATCGACCCCGTAGGAACGATTCTGGTCCCCCTTGCCTTGATCATTCTCGGGCTTCCGGCCTTCGGCTGGGCCCGGCCCGTTCCGGTCAATCCGCGGTACTTTCGCAACCCGCTGAGGGGGATGATGATCGTCGCCTTGGCCGGCCCGATGACGAATTTCGTGCTCGCCGGCTTGGGGATCGGAATCGTTCGGTTGCTGGTGAACAACGTCCCACTCCCGTTGCTCATCGAATCAACGGCTGCCGCTCTCGTGGTTCAGTCCATCCTGCTGTTCGCCGTGATGTTCGCCGTGTACAACGTAGTGATCGGCATCTACAACCTGATCCCCGTCCCCCCCCTCGACGGCTCGCGCGTTCTCCTGTACTTTCTCCCTCCAAGGGCAAAGGAGTTTTGGATCGGACTGGAGCGCTACGGTTTGATTCTCATCGTATTGGTCTTCCTTCTCATCGGACGAGTCTCTCCCCTGGGGAGCGCACTGAACACCTTGATCAACTGGATGCTGACTCCGGCATAGCCTCGGCTCTCACCGGCCCGTCATTGCCGACCGGCGACCGGGGCAGTATAATCGCCGCCCGAAAAGCACGTAATTGAAGGGGTTTTCTCTGATGCAAGACCATGCTTCCTACCAGACGACCGACCGCACGCCAACCCACGCGACGATTCGGATTGACATTCCCTCCACGGAGGCACGGACCGTTCTCGACGCCGTCTATGCCGAATACAGCCGCGAGCTTCACATCCCCGGCTTCCGAAGAGGCAAAGTTCCGCGCAACGTCCTCAATACAAGATTCGGCGAAGAGACTTTCCTCGTTGAATCACGACAGCGCATGAGAGAGACCCATCTTCCTGCAGCGCTGGCCGAACTTGATCTTCACCCGGTGACGCGCCCCGAGATCGTTGAACAGGAAGCAAGTCCCTCTGGAGACTTCTCCTTTGAAGCCTCATTCTCCATCCTTCCCGAAGTCGAGATTCCTGACCTGACCAAGATCGAAGCGGAGCGGTCCGATGCCGCCCCGGTCACCGACGAGGACGTGTCGGCGGCGCTGGATGAAGTCCAGCAGCGGTTCGCCACCCTCTCACCCAAACAGGATCCGATAGTCGCCGCAGGGGATGTCGTCCAAGTCGCCGACACCGCCGGGGAGACCTGGTCTTTCCGTACAAGCGACGCCGACCCGATGCTTGCCGATGTCATCGGAAAGAGCGTGGGCGATACGTTTTCTCTGTCGGTTCCGGACACGTCCGATGCGGAGACCCCATCGCAGCCCGTCGAGTTCACGGTCTCCGAGGTCCGCAGCGTCATCCTGCCCGAAATCGATGATGAGTTGGCCAAGGATGCCGGCCACGAATCCTTGAGTGAAATGCGCAACGTCTTCCGCGAACAGATGTCGGCCGTGCGTGCGGATGCGGCCAAAGCGCGTACACATACGAACCTCCTTGACGCAACCATGGCCAAGATCGATCTTGAGCTTCCGCCCCCGTTCGTTGACGAGCTGGTTGCGGAGGAACGCGAACAGCTCATCGAGAGACTGCAGGCATCCCGCCCCGGCGCTGCGGTTGCCGACATTCTGAGCGAACAGGGTGAGACGGAATCGAGTTTACGTGAGAAGATCGAAGCCAGCGTCACGGAACGCGTTCGTCGCGAACTCGTCGTTCACGCCCTGATCGACCACTTCCATGTCAACATCACGGACGAAGATCTCACAGCAGCGGCCGAACGGGATGCGGAGCGGCGAGGCGAGAACCCGATGCGCTACGTCGCTCGTCTAAAGGCGGAAGATCATTGGGAATCGTATCGAAGTTCCCTTGCCCAGGACCAAGCATTGGACCGCCTTGCCGAATTGGCGACACTGCGCGAGAAAACGACACCTAACGGTGTTTCGGCCCCGCAGGACACGCCGGAAGCAGATGAGGTCGCCGATGCGACGGTCGTCGACGACGGGACTTCGAGCGGCGGCACCGACCGCTAGGAAGGAGGCGCCATGAGCGGACAGATCCCTTTCGTGATCGATCAAACAGGGCAGACCGAGAGAACCTACGATATCTACTCTCGCCTCCTTGAGGACAGAATCATCTTTCTCCGGCACCCCATCGATGATGAAGTCGCCAATGTGATCATTGCACAGCTCCTGTTTCTGGCGGCGAAGGAACCCTCCAAGGACATCCAGCTCTATATCAACTCCCCAGGGGGTTCGGTGACGGCCGGACTGGCGATCTACGACACGATCCGGTTCGTCGCCTGCGACGTCGCGACAATCTGTATCGGTCAGGCGGCGAGTATGGGGGCGGTGCTGCTTGCCGCCGGCGCGGCCGGGAAGCGTTCCGCTCTTCCCAATTCAAGGATTCTCATCCACCAAGTCCTCGGCGGAGCTCAAGGGCAGGCAATCGATGTCCAGATTCAGACGGAGGAGTTGCTCCGAGTGCGTGATCGCATCAACGAGATTCTTGCCTCACACACCGGAAAGACCGTCAAGCGGATCGCAAAGGATACCGATCGCGACTACTTCATGTCCCCAAGCGAAGCCAAGGACTACGGTCTCATCGATCGAATCATCCCCCCCCGCACCTGAGCTTCCCCTACCCTGACCCCGGCGGCTTGATCTTGCGGCCTATCCTGTCCGGACCCGCGAATCGGATTTTTCGCCCCGAGTCCAGGTTTGCACTGTTGCCCTAGGGTGCGCGGAAAGCCCGCGATTCACGGACATGTGCCGCCGGCGCAGGGTCCCGCAAAGACGTTTGCAGCGACGATCAAGCCAACCAACAGCCAAACGAACCAACTTAAGTCGGGACTTGTCATGAACTCCCCCCGTCACTCAACTCATGTCCATTGAAGCGAAGCGGTGTCGCATCTACAACCATCGGACAATTCTCCCTTCTCCGCGTCGTGCCCGATCAAGAGCCGATCTCCACGTCTCCCTGCAACGGCGCATAGCGCAAGACGGCTTCGGGGAACGCTTGAATCGAGATGTACAGCCACGTCGTCGCCCGTGTCGACTCGATTCCGATGCGCAGGCAGTTCGAGAACTCGCGGAACACGCCAACCTCCGGCGTGAACACCCCGTCGGCAAGAGATGTCCAGCGGCCGCCCAGCGAAGCTCCCCACCGATCGAGCGTGCGCAGCTCGATCCGCCCCGTGAATTCCCAGGTGCCGGCACGGAACTCGACCGACCAGGAGACAAGCTCAATGTCGATGTCGCGGAAGGCTGTCAACCGAACGTCCTCTTCCGCGGTCGCTGCCGGCGGCTCGACATCTCTCCTGCCGCTCGAATCCGGAGCCGGATCGACCCTTCCGACATCGAGATCAAGATCTTGATCTCGATCTCGGTCTTGATCCTGGCCCTGGTTCTGGTCCTCGGTAAGAAGGGGCGTCTCTCCCCCCATCAAGACCCGCCGAAGCTCAGCCACGCTCACGTCCATTGAGAGCTCGGCGCGAGCGATCCTCGTCGTGTTCGGATCGAATTCCCCAAGCGACGATACGCTCCACCATCCCGCACGGCTTTCACCATCAACCGACCACGTTAGCGGCAACCATTCTCCTTGGGCGACATCCATCCCCGACGATGCCGCGGCCCGCCATCCGTCCCGCTCGATCCACTCGGATGAAACCTCGATCTTGTCCATCGCGATCTCCTCCAGGGAGTAGCTCGCCGACGCATTGACGACGGCCGACTGCCCTGTGGCCCAATCGCTTCGCCACGTTGCATCGAATTCGACCGGCAGCGGCTCAAGCCCGGCGAGGTCGACGCCGCCGGTAAGCCGCAGATCGAAACCGGCACCGTCTTCGCGGAGCAAGTCCACCCGAAGTTTGTGCTGACGGGTCTGTCCGTCGGCCACCAGTGGACTCTCGCCCCACACATGAACCAGCCTGTAATCGAGAAGAATCCCCCATGCGGATTCGGCGCGCGCAGCAAGCTGAAGCGTGCTCCGACGCTGTCCCGCGCCGCCGATCCAGTACTGATCGAATTCCCAGTCAATTCCGGGCCGCACTTCAAACCACAGCACGGAGAACGGATCCGTTTTCACTGCCGTGCCGGCACGCGCACGCACGACCTCCACCCGGCGCTCCACATCGCTCTCCGCATCTGCGGGCGATGCCTCGCTCAGGAATCCCGCGCTGGCCACCGGGATCAGCGTGACCGGGCCCAGCGGCCAACCCGCACCGGCAAACGTCAACTCAGGGAGGCGGTCGGTGACCCGGATCTCTTCTCCATCGTCACCGATGACACGCTCGCGGGCCGCAACCAACTCCAGCGTCCCACCAGCCATCGGCCCGGCGAGGCTTGCCTGGTAATCCAATGTTCGGCTGACGCCCTCCTGCTCATACTCCACAGCCGCTCCCAGTTCCCAATCTTGCGCGAGCTCGAACGTATCGCCGAATTCGAAGGTGTAGATCGAATCCTGTTCTCCCGCCGGAAACGCGTATCCGGCCAACCGCGCATCGTGCTGCTCTCCGGTATATCGGAACTCGCCACCGAAGCCGATCTGGCTCACCCCTCCGAATAGATCGAACAGAATCACGCCGTAGGCTTCGTCGGAAAAGAAGAACGGCACGTTCCACTTGAGGTACCAGCCGCGCAAGGCATCACGTCCGATGGCAGGGAACAGCGGACTTGCAAGCGTTTCCTCAAGGGGCTGAACATAGGCAGGAACCCAGATGACCGGCAGGCCGAACAGGTATCCCGTGACTTGAGCGGCGAGGATCAACCGATCGGGATAGAAAGTGACTTCTCTTGCGCGAAGCGCGTACGGCTGCGCCTCAAACGAGTAGTCCCCGCCCACGTCGCATGAGACACACTGCTCGCATGTCGAGAACTGAGCCATCGACACGACAATCCGCTCGATCTCGCCATCCTCAGAGAACAGCAGCTCGCCCGAAGCCCCTCGCACCCACAACACTTGGCCGGCGCCCGCGGAATTCACGAACTCTCCGCGCAGCTCGAAACCGGCAATCGAACCCTCGATCGGATGCCAGCCCCCCGTGTCGCGAGCGACGCCAATCATCGCCTGCTCCGCGAATAGCCCAAGGCCGTTCGCATCGGCGAATCGGACATTTCCCTCTCCCTCGAGGCGCCATTCACCATCGGCGGTCTCTTCCCCGCCAATCCGGTCGGCCTGAAACAATGTCTCGCCGAGCATGACTTCCACCGAGCCTTGCGCCGTGAAGGTACGCCCATCCGCGCTCACCGCGAGGGTATCGGCGCGGACCCCGATCGTCTCTTGCCCGGCCAATGGAATCGCCGCCACCAAGATCGCAAGGAGCGAGAAGAACGGAACCACTCGGCGAAGCTTGCGCAAGAAATCACGCGGCCCGAATCGATCCAATCCCAAGAAGATGCCCACCGCCATCGCGCCGAATACGATGTTCGGGAGCCATGCCGCCAGCCATGGAGCGACCACGCCACCGCCGCCGAGAGATCCCATCCATACGTAGAATCCCTGATAAGCTCCCACGAGGATGAAACTGATGGCAATCCCCGTGCCGCGACTCTTCCACCCGTAGATGAGTGCCAGAGACGCTCCAAGCAAGACAAACACAATGGATGCAAGCGGAACCGCCATCTTCCGGTGGTACTCGATCTCCAACGACGAAGGATCGATCCCTCGTCCTCGCTGCAGCCCGATCTGCGCGTTAAGTTCGCCCATCGACATCGCCGTCGCCGGCCGAGACGACGCGTAGATCCCGGATGGTTCGAGATCCAAGGGCACGTCCAGTCCCGCGAACGTTCCCGTGTATAGAAGCACCCCCGCCTCGTCATATCCGTACGCACGCCCTGCGCCGAGCTTCCAGGATGCCTCATGCCACTCGCCCCGTTCGGCGGTCACGATCAACAGATCCGCTTCGGCCTGAGGAACAAGCCGCCCTTGTACGTCGTAGATGACAATATCGCGCAACGAGTTGTCGCTTTCGTCGTATTGACGAACGAAATACACCTCTCCATTGGGACCGGAGAAGAACGTGTTCGACCTGATGGAGGGGATCCCGCTGCGGTAGATCACCCCCTGCAGAACCTCCTGGTACTTCTGTTCCGAAGAAGGAACCCCCCAATTGTAGAGCGCAAAATCGCCGACTGAAACGGCCGCCGCAAACAGGATGAGCGGAATCGTCAACCGGCGAAGCGAAACGCCGGCTGCTTGGAATGCCAGGATCTCACGATCGTGCGCCAATCGTCCCAAGCCAAGAAACATCGCGAACAACCCCGACACCGGAAGCGCCAGAACAAGCATCACCGGGCTCTTCAGCACCAGCAGCCGCAACAATGTCCCGATCCCTGCTCCACGATCGACCATCAAATCGGAAAGGCTCAGAACAAGACTCAGGACGATAAACAAATACAGCGCCACTGCCGCGACGACGAACGGCCCGGCAACCTCACGGAGAAGATATCGATCACAGCGTCTGAATCGCATCTCGTTCGATCATACCCAATCCGTCGCGATCTCGCTGCAACAAGGCCATTTCTCGTGAAGGGGATAACACCCACTGGATCAGCGATTGACCGATCCGCTACCTTTCGGTATAGTGGGCTTCGAAATGGAGATTCCGCCGCGCGTGTATGTCGAGACATGGGGCTGCCAGATGAACCTCCACCAATCGGAGGGGATTCATGGCGTATTGCTCCGTGCAGGCTATACGATTGTCGAGCGGATGGGCGATGCCGATGTCGTGCTGTTCAATACCTGCCTTGTACGCCAGAAGGCGGAAGAAAAAGTCTACGGCCGGATCGGAGCCGTCCACAAGCTGAAAGATTCCCGCGCGATTCTTCTGGGTATCGGGGGCTGCCTGTCCCAGGTCAAGGGGAGACGTCTTCTCGAACGTTTCCCCGCAGTCGATTTCGTGTTCGGAACGTCGGGCCACGATTCCCTTCCCGAGCTCATCAACGCCGCCCGCCACGGAGATGACGGACTGTCAGTCCTCAGCCCTCCGGATCGGGAGATTGACGAGATTCCGCATCATCGATCCCGCTGCAATACGGCGATGATCACGATCACGGAAGGCTGCTCGAATTTCTGCTCATACTGCATCGTTCCGTTTGCCCGCGGCCCGATGCGAAGCCGCCCCCCTGAGCGAATCTTCAGCGAAATCCGACAGGCAGTCGATGCAGGCCATCCTGAGATTCTTCTTCTCGGACAGAACGTCGATTCCTACGGTTTTGATCGCCCGGAGTTTGGCGGCTTTCCCGAACTCCTGGAGCGAATTGCCGCCATCGGACCGTATCGGATTCGCTTCACCAGTTCTCATCCGCGAGACATTACGCCGGCAGTCCTCGAGGTCATCGCGGCTCACCCCCAGATCTGCAACCACATTCATCTTGCGTGCCAATCAGGATCCGATCGCATTCTCGCATCAATGAATCGTGGATATACGCGCAAGCGATTCCTGGAGACGGTCCATGCGTCGCGTGCGATCATCCCCGGGATCAATCTCACCACGGACTTGATCGTCGGATTCCCCGGCGAAACAGACGACGACTTCGCTGACAGCCTCCGCTTGCTTGAGGAAGCGCAGTTCGGATCGGTCTTCGTCGCCGCATTCTCGCCCCGTCCCGGAACCCGGGCCGCGACGATGCCGAATCCCGTACCAGTGGATGTCAGGCGCCGGCGTCTTCATCAGGTTCTCGATCTCCAGCGGCAAATTGCGATCGACGCGAACCGGGCGCTGATCGGCAAGTCGGTGGATGTCCTCATCGAGGGAACGACCAAGGAAGGCTTCAGCTACGGCCGATGCGATGACCATCGAACCGTGATCCTCAATCAACACGGAACAGTTGGGCAGCTCGTCACCGCAGTTGTATCCGGTGCCACCGCAGCTGCATTGAAAGGGACGGCCCTCGCTTCAATTGCTGCCGGGGCGAATGCCCCGAAAGGAACAAGATGATCATCACCGTTACACTCAGCCCGGCAATCGACAAGATCTACTGGGTGGATCATCTCAAGATCGGCGAGGTTGCACAGGATTCGTTTCTGACGCGCGCAACGCGGAGTCTGACATCCGCAGGAGGCAAGGGGATCAATGTTTCGATCCTCCTGGGACGTCTCCAGGTCGAAAGCGTTGCGATGGGGTTTGTCGCCGGCCACACGGGGCACGTGGTCGTTCGTGATCTCCGCGACGAAGGGGTCACGACGAATTTTGTGTGGACCCATGGAGAGACACGAACCAACGTAACGATCCTCGAACGTGGCCGGGAACACATCCCGATCAAGGTCAACGAATCCAGCAATCCCGTTACACCAGTGGAACTCGATCGGTTCTTCCGTCG
>RXOA01000050.1 GCA_003979035.1 Candidatus Bipolaricaulota bacterium | reverse complement strand
GACATCGCCGTTCATCGCCGCCGGAATCGGGTTGAATGAGAGCGCTTTCTTCGACATCAAGGCCGGCTGCTCCGGCTTCATCTATGGAATGACCGTAGCGGATGCATTGCTGCGAGCAGGAGCCTCCAATTCCCTCCTTCTCGTCGGCATCGAAGCCCTCTCCCGGATGACCGATTGGACGGACAGGAAGACGTGCGTCCTGTTCGGAGACGGTGCGGGCGCGGTGGTGATGGAGCGCGGGGAGGAAGGTCAAGGTGGGATCCTTGGTACGTCGATTCACGGGGATCACAGCAAGGCGATGCTTCTGCATCTGCCGGCGGGAGGAACTCGGACGCCGGCCAGCCATGAATCGGTGGATCAGGGACAGCACTTCATCAAGATGGAGGGCGCGGGCGTGTATCGAAGTGCGGTGTCGATGATGGCACAAGCTTCGCTGGAGGCCCTTGCTCGTGCCGGGATGACGCTCGATGAGATCGATTGGCTGATCCCGCACCAAGCGAACCTGCGGATCATCGAGTCGCTCGTGCGGCGGATTGGAATCAATCCGGAACGTGTGGTCGTGAACCTGGACCATGTGGCGAATACGTCCACGGCTTCGGTGCCGGTTGCTTTGGATGAGGCGGTTCGCGACGGGCGGATCAAACCCGGCGATCGAGTTCTCATGACGGCATTCGGTGCCGGCGCCTGCTATGGCGCGGCTGTCGTCCAGCTGTAGTCTGCGGCTTCGGGAGGGAGGTAGGCGATGAGCTTTGTCCCTGCATGGATCTTCCCCGGTCAAGGAACCCTTCCCGCGGCAAGGTCGGCGAAGACGCCTCTTGCCGAGCGTCTGGTCGAAGAAGCGCGGGATGCGGGGCTCGATTTCGATACGCTGTTCGGCGGATCCGCAACGGGCGAGCTTTCGCGCACCCGCATCGCGCAACCGTTGATCTTCATTGACTGCATCGTGAAGGCCGACGAGTTGCGGCGGGCCGGTGTCCCCTGCAGCGCTGTCGCCGGGCACAGCCTGGGTGAGTACTCGGCCTTGGTCGTGGCGGGTGTTCTCCAACCCCTTGAAGCTTTGCGTATCGTTCTTCACCGTGGGGAAGTGATGGACGGTGTGTCCGGCGGGATGATGGCGATTGTGAAGTTGAACTCGGCAACGGTGGAGGAAATGTGCCGCCGGGGCGAGAGCCGTGTCGTCGTCGCCAACCGGAACGGCCCGATGCAGACCGTGGTTTCCGGAGATGTCGATGCGCTGAGTGAACTTGCTTCTCGTGTTCAATCGTCTGGCGGCAAGGCGATCCGCCTTGCCGTTTCGGGACCGTTTCATTCGCCGCTCATGAGCGAGGCTGAGAATCGGCTGCGACCGACCATCGAAGCTTGCCGTTTCGAAGATCCGAACGTGCCTGTCGTGGCTTCCGTCGCGGGCGAAGTGGTCCGTGACGGGAAGCGCCTCAAGGAACTCCTCCTCTCGCAGATGACCTCAAGCGTCAATTGGATGGCGGTTCTGAGATCGTTGAAAGCGGAAGGGGTCACCCATGCGATTGAAGTGGGCCCGGGGTCGGTTCTTACCGGGATCGGCAAGCGAAATCCTGTTGAACTTGAGTACCTCAGCGATGAGGAGGCGAAAGCATGGGCGAATTCGAACATCGAGTTGCGGTAGTCACGGGCGGGACACAAGGGATTGGGAAGGCCATCGTGGAGCGCCTCTGTGCAGAGGGATGCTCGACGTGGATCTGGGCTCGGAACGAGGATGCAGGATCCATCATCGCTTCCACGGT
>RXOA01000049.1 GCA_003979035.1 Candidatus Bipolaricaulota bacterium | reverse complement strand
GCGCACGACCGCGGTGTCGTTCATGTGGGCCGTCTACCTAGTGATCGGCTCGCTGATCACGGCGATGCTCACCGGCCAGGGGGCCCTTGCCTCCGCTTCCGCAACGGCATCGGCCCTGAGCAATGTCGGTCCCAGCCTCATGGCAGGAGAGGCGATCACTGCGTTCAACCCCGCCGGGAAACTGTGGTACATTCTCACGATGATCGCCGGGAGGCTGGAGATTCTCCCTCTTCTCCTGCTACTCTCACGCCGTACCTGGAAACGATAGGAGGAGGATCCGTTGCGCATTGTGATCGCAGGGTTGGGGTTGGCGGGACGTCGCCTTCTTTCGCAGCTTGCCGCTCGACGTCACGAACTGGTGGCCATCGATCTCAATCAAGGAGCGTGCGATTTCGCCGCATCCTCGCTTGGCGTGGTCGCCCTGTGCGGAAATGCCACGGATATCAACGTCCTGGAGGAAGCGGACATCGGTCGCTGCGATGCTGCCGTCGGCTTGTTGCGGGAGAGCGCCGACAACCTTGCTTTTGCCATCCTCGCCCGCAGCGCCGGGGCCTCACGGGTCATTGCACGCATGCCCAACCCTCAATACCGCACAGCGTACGAACAGGCCGGGGTGTCCACGATCATCGACACAACATCCTTGTTTCTCGACGAGCTTCTCCTGGAGATCGAACGCCCGGACATTCGCCGATTGGTCGATTTCGCCTCGGGTCGCGGAACCGTTGTCGTCGTGAGGGTGGTCGAGAAGTCCCACGTCACCGGAAAGACTGTCCAGGAAATCTACGCCGACCGAAGGCAACGCCACTCGTTCATCATCGGCGCCATCGTCCGCTCCCTTGACAACGCGCTGATTCTCCCCACCGGCGTGGAGCGGCTCCGCCCCGGCGATCGCCTGTTGCTGGTGTGCTCCGCCGAATTGGCCGATGAAGCGGCCGACTACTTCGAAGCACGGCGTGGTTGGCGGCGACCCATCCGTTCTCGGGAGGCAACGCGTGATCTGGATGCAATCGATGCGGTCATCGAGTCGGAGCGGAATGCCCCGATCCACGTGGAGCCGGGAGAGCAAAGTGGCGGCCAAGGGCCGACACCGCTCGACGACCCGCAGGGGCCTGATCCCACCTTGGGTTCATCCGCATCGTGATCGTCTAGTCAGACGTCGTCCGCGATGGAGATTGAACCACGCGAACTTCGGAGAACACAACCTGCAGAAGAGGCCGCTCAGCGTCGCCGAGGATCAGCGTCGCCTCGGTGCGTGTTGCATCGGAGAACCCTGACTGATCCCGGAGGAGCGGACTGTAGATCAGACCGGACTGGCGGACCGCACCATCGCTCCTTCGAAGCGCATCGGCCACCATCCACCAGCCGTGGATCGACGCCAGCTCGTTTTCGCGATCCTCAACAGCCGCCGTGATTTCAAACAGGGCCGTTCCGGCAAGGCAAGCCCGCGTTGGGGGAAGAGGCGCGGAACCAAGACCGGTCCCCCCCAGAACCATGCGTTCTTCGAATACGGGAGATTCCGCGTCAAGCGACGCCGAACCGCGCAGTGTGGTAGATCCCAAGAACGTCCGGACATCTTCGTCAAGCTCGATCCGGAAATCGATGGTTCCTCCCCGCCCCGGTGTCCAGGAAATCTCCATCCCTCCGGAGGCCGGATACGCCTCCGATCCTCCATAACCGTAGGCGGCTTCGCCCCCTCCGAAGATCGTGGGGGCCTCCGCCTGAATCAGCCACTCAGGTGAGGGCTCTTCTCCGCTCGGTTCCCGCCCAATCCAGATGGCGGCACAGGCAATCGCGACGAGCGCCGCCGCCGCCAATGCGTAGGGAATCCATCGTGTCATCGCCTGAGATCACTCCATCGACCCATCTCGCCTTTTATCCGCACGGCCCCCCCTAGGGCTCGACAACGAACGGCTTCTCAAACGCCGTCACGCCATTGAGAATTCCAACGACCGTGTACCGCCCACCGGGAAGCCCGCGAGTGCTCAACGAATACAGCCGCCATTCGCCTTGCTGAACGACATCCACGCCTTCCTCCACGACTCGGTTCTCGTCATCCAGCCAGATGATGATCATCTCGTCGTCGGTTCTCACTCGCGTGTAGTGCACCACAAGGTTGGCTCGAGCTTGCTCAGCAGTCGCGGAGAACCGACTCGTTTCGTCTCGCCCGACGAATCCGTCGCGCTTCTGTTCCACGTCCCGAAACAGTCCGTATCGTAGTTCGCGCGTGTAGGTGTCTGTCAGGGCCGAAGCAACATCCGCCGCCATGTTGTCAGCCGCGGCGGCAACCAACGCATCGTACCCAAT
>RXOA01000048.1 GCA_003979035.1 Candidatus Bipolaricaulota bacterium | reverse complement strand
TCCCCCGGCGAAAGAGTCGCTGTAACGCCCGTGGGAACAGCCGCGAAAGGAGACAGACTTTCTTTCGCTTGTCCGGTCCGCCCACGGACGATCACATCGACTCGACCACGACGAGCTGAGCAGGCTCGCTCGCCGCTCGCGTATCGGGGTCGTAGTACTCGTAGGCCGATGCCGGTGGCACCGTGAGTCGCACGGGCATCGTCGCCCTCAACCGGTATTGCAGTTCCAGGGGTTGGCCTGTGGCAAGCTCGCGCAGGTACACGATGATGCTCCTCGCCGTGACTTGGTATTTCGCAATCAAACCAGCCTCAACCAAGCCGTCAAAGTCGGCTGCTTCGGCCGCGAATCCGCCCGGGATTGGCAGATCCAGGATCACCATCGGCGCGGCAGTCGTCATGTTGTTCTGCACTGTCGCGATGGCGGTGACGACATCCGCCACCTTCAACTCGTTTCGGTCGTAGACAACTGAAATCGCCAATGCCTCTGTGTCGTCCGTCGGTTCAACTTCAGGCACGTTGTACGTCAGCGCAATCTGATAGCCCGCAGCGGTGTCTGTCCTCTCAGTCAGCGTCAGGCGCGAAGCACCCGCGCTGATCTGATCCGCCAGATTCAACTGCTGGACGACATCTCCCTGATCCTTCGGAATCATCAACTCCTGTACGGGTACTCCGTCCAGAGCGATCTCAACTCGACGCTCCTGCTCTGCACCGAGTGGCTTGTCAGTACCTGCAAGCAGTGCCTTCAGCGCCAACACGGTTGCCTGGGTCGAGTACCACGTGCCATTTGCGTCCTTCTGCTCGACGAGCCACTGCAATGCGCCATGGGCAAGCGGAAGGCTCCGCCCACTCTTCAGAACGGCGAGCGTCGCGAGTGCCGTCGTCTCGATGTCACCGCTTCTTCCGGCTCCGTAGAACGTCGTCCGGGTGCCCGGCAGCTGGCTCCACCAGGCGAGCTTCCCGTCGCCTGACTTACGGGCCATCGTTTCGAGACGATCCAGGTATGGCTGTAGATCAGACCCCGTGGCTCCCGTCGCGATCAGAGCATTGCAGAAAAGAGCAATGGTATGTGGATCCTCGAAGTCATCCGGCTCGTGCGCCAGCAAGAACTCGCGTGTCGCCGCTGCCTCCGATCCCGCCTGTCCCTGGAAGACCGCCATCGCGATGTACGCGGTTGAGCTGAGCCGCGAGTTTCCGGTCGGATCCTCGTGCATTCGATGATCCTCCGGTGCCCAGGAGCCATCGCTCGCGCGCTGATTCAGGAGCCATCGTCGTGTTCGCTCGATGAGACTCGGATCCACATCGTGGACTGCCGCCATGTCCTCGAACTCCATCAGGCCATAGGCGGTCAGGGTTGCGTTGGCCGGCGGATGACCGAACCAGTCGAACCCGCCGCCTGACACCTCGAAGCTCAGAAGTCTCTGGTACCCCAGATGGATGTACTGCCGAGCCTTGGCTTCAACTGCCGGAACGCTCTTGTTGATGCGCCGCAGATAGTCGAGTGCCAGCACATTCGGGTAGGTTGTCGACGAGGTCTGTTCAAAGCAGCCATACGGGCGTTGGAAGATACTGTCCAGCCCCTCGACGACCTGGCTGAAGCTGGATGGGTAGACCTTGACGATCGCCTTCACACTTCCGTCGATGACGTCTTCGGGAACGTCGAATCGGAAGTCCACCGGGTTCTGCAAGGTACCGCTGACGACTTGCTCGACTCTCCTGCCATCGGGTACGACCTCTATCGATCGCCTGATAGCGTCAGCTACATCGTCTGCGTGTGCAGTCACCTCGAGCTCGAACGTGCCGACCTTCTCGACCCGAATGCGGAAGGAAGTGGAACTGACTGCGCCAGAGTCAAGACGGAGTTCCTTGTCGCGATCATCCAGAAGGGTGAACCAGGGTGCATCATCGAGCGTCAGGCTCACCGTCTGTTGGCGATCGAGGTAGTTGTAGACGACGACGGGCACTGACACTTCATCGCCACGAGTGAGGGCTACCGGCAAGTTGAGGTCAACGAAGAACGGTTGGAACACGCGAATGCCCGTCTGGGAAGCCCCAAGACGCCCATCGGCGGAGACTGCACTCGATGTCAGTCGCCAGGTAGTGATCGAATCGGCCAGGTCGATCTCGAGGCTCGCGTGGCCGTTCTCGTCGGTGATCAGCTCGGGCTTCCACAGGAGCGTCTCGGGGAACCACTCACGCACACGAACGGCGCCGCCGACCGCGTTTCCGTCCGCACGCTCCAACTGCAGCGGACCGGAGTCCTGCTCGAACATCTCAAGTGCGGTGCCGAGTTGCCGAACCATAGCCTGATCCCGCAGCCCTCGTGCATTGCGCTGTGCCTTCGCCAGCGCCGGCAACAGCAGAGCAACAATCACCAGCCCAGCAAGCAGGACGACGACGATTGCACAGCCAACGTTCGGCACGCGGATGAAGAGGTAGACGAGACCGGCAAGTCCAACGACAACCGCAAGCAGGATCCAAGCGGTCTTTGCCGCTCCGAGACCAGCGCGCCGCAAAGCCATCGTCGTCTGGTACTTCGACGGATACGACGTCGCCCGAAGAGAGTAGGGCCCGGACGATTCTCCGAGCAGAACACTGGCCACGCTGTCAGGGAAGTACTCAGACTCGACCAGACGCTGCACATGCTGCTCGAAGTCAGGCGAGTCCAGTATCTCCAGGAAGTCTTCGCTGATGTACTCCTGGTCAATGAGCCGCTGGATGATCGCGGCCCGATCATCGCCGGTTCTCGTTGTGCGCGCGAAGATCGCCTGCTCGAAGGACTGCTCGTCTGCCGTGAGGTCGTCGTCGAACAGCGAAGGTGTCCAGGAATAGACGGCGTAGACCGGCCGGAGCAGCTCCTGCTCAAGTGTGAAGAACGCCTGCTCCATACCCGGCGCTTGACTGAGAACCGAGTACACCGCCTCGTCAACCGCGACAAGACTGACGGCCCCTGCGACGGGGCTTCCGTCCTCGTCCGTCAAACGAAGATCGAGCGTCGCCGATCGGCCTGGGCGATACGTGTCTTGATCGAGTGTTGCGCTGATCGAGATCTCACCGGCCGGGTGGATGTAGATGACCCTCGACTTCTTGACGGGAAGACCAGCGATGCCGTATCGGTAGGCACTGATCTGGACCGTTCCGAACACGTCCGGGGGCAGGTCGAGGAGGTATTCACCGCGGCCATCGGTGAGATCAATCGAGTCGACCAGAATGGTCTGGCCGTCCTTGACGAGATCGAAGAAGATCGGTTCGGAACCGCCTGCGAGTGCGAACAGCTGCACTGTGCTGCCGCCGTCATACACGGCTCGATCCGGCCGGAGAATGAAGTCCTGGCTCGATGTGCCAGACTTCAGAGTGACCTGTCGTCGGCCGGTGCGACCTCCGGAATCGATCGCTCGCACCGTCAGGGCAACTTCATCATCTGACGGCGTCAACTCGAAGAATGCAACACCAAGATCGCTCGTCTGGAGTTCGCGATCAAGACCGCTGATCACAAGCCTCGCTTGTGCGGGTTGACCGTCTGCATAGCTCGCGAAGAGGTAGACTGTGTTCGGGACTCCTTTGACAAGCTCTCCGGATTCCGGAATGACCTCCACTCGAAGTGGATTGCTCGTGACGATCCGTGAAGTACGCTTCGTCTGCTCCTGTCCCGCCGAGTCAGTGACCTTGCAGTCGACGGTGATCCTGGCGTCGCCGGCATCCTGTTCGCGTCCCACAAGCGAATCCGGGAGACGCAGTTCGAACCGCGCCTCTCCGGCTCGATTGGTTCGTATGATCGGATGCTGGATGGTGACCTGCTCAACATCGACTGTGCTGATCTCGATAGCGACCTCGCCATCGACCACCGGCTGGCCGAAGAAGT
This sequence comes from Candidatus Bipolaricaulota bacterium, assembly GCA_003979035.1. Classification (GTDB taxonomy): domain Bacteria; phylum Bipolaricaulota; class Bipolaricaulia; order UBA7950; family UBA9294; genus RXOA01. Next base: position 1,069 of record RXOA01000048.1, on the reverse strand, counting down.
AGTCGGCTGAGACCATGCCCTGGATGGTCTGGCCAGGCTGGTAGTAGGGCTCGTCGAGTTCCAGCGTGATCTTGAACTTCGGCAGGACATACTTCTTCACATCCACCGTGACTCTGCTCGTCGTATCCCCCACTTGGCACGCGATGGTGTACGCGCCATCGATGATCTCCGTGGCGAGTGGGCACTCCATCGAGGAGATTCCGAAGCGGCTGGTCACGTCTCGTTGCTTGAAGATGACGTTCCCTTTGGGATCGGTGACTGAGAACGTCAGCTCCTGACCCGGCACCGGTTCCTGGTCTGGTTGCCGTAGCGCCAGGCTCCGCACGAGGATCGTTTGCCCGGGTTGGTAGACCGGTTTGTCCGTGGTCAGCATCAGTTTCCACGAGCGCTTGAGCGTGATCGTCCGCTCCAGCAACTCCTTCTTCCCGCCCGGGCGGGCAATCACGCGCAGCTCGTACTTCCCGTCTCCCCAGTCCGGTAGAACGAACCTCGGACTCCCACTGCCGTGACGATCGGTCGTGAAGCTCGCCAGGTGAACGACGCTGCTCGTCTCGGGATTGACCAACTCGACGTCCATCTCGGCGTTTTCGATGGGGTCGCCAGTGAAGTGGTTGGTCAAGCGAATGCGCATCGATCCCTGCGTCCCAGCCAGAAGCTCGGATTGTCCGAGCACGCGCAGGTCGTAGGGTGTGGGCGAGAGAGCGGCGAAGTAGAGATGAACCGACGCGATGATGAGAATCGCCGCGGCAACGCCTACCGGAATGCTCACTCTCAGGAAGCGTGACCTCCGGTGCTGGGATTCGGCCTTCTCGTTGACACGATCGAGTGTGCCTTTGATCACGGACTCAGGCGCGTCCTCGATCGGAGCGGCCTTGAGTGCGGTCAGGCGCTGCTGTGCCTCGTCCATCGCCGCCTTCCAGACCTCGCTGGATTCGACCTGCTTGCGAACGTAGTCGGCGTCCTCCTTCGTGAGCAGATCGTGCAGGTAGTCATCCACCATCGCACGGATATCGTCTCGGTTGCTTCTCATTGGATGCCTCCTTCTGGCGGAGAGGCACAGACACCCTTG
>RXOA01000047.1 GCA_003979035.1 Candidatus Bipolaricaulota bacterium | reverse complement strand
CACCTCTCGTTCTCCCGAGGTGATCCTACCCTCTCAGCCGCTCAGACTTAACACTTCGGGTGGTACAGCTTTTCGACCGCACCCCCACGCATTCTGCCTAAACAATTCGACTTCTTCAGGCTGTACTACCTCAGGAATGTCGACCGGTGATCCTACAACTATCTTTGATGCTCTGAGGGCAACCTTCAGAGCGGCACTAGCGATCCATGCGTTCTCCCATAGATTTGCTGGTCTGCCATTCACAATTTCACATATTCGTTTATTGCTAACGAATTCGATGTCTACTGCTTCCGGCTGAAGTACGCGCTGCAACCACATTTCTAGGTAACCGTTGTAAGGGACGCGCCGCATCTTTGCTCGCACCTTATTCCACAATCGAGGCTTCTCTTCAGTGGAGGCAAGCGAGATGAGATGGCTAAGGATACCGGCGACGGCAGGAAAAGTGGCTGGCGAAACGAACCCAATGTCTGCTGCAATTGCCACTTGCACCTCAAGATCGTCTGGTTTCTCGGTTTGCTCCGAGATTTTCGCGTGAAACTCGCTGACCAAGCGACGAAGTGCTCCGCTATTGGGGAAACGCTGGCCAAATGAGTGTAGCCTTAGAAGTTGCTTTTGGATGGTCTTTGCATTTGCTTCCCCGAGATCCTGCAGGTCGATTCCTGCTAGTTTGTCTGGCTTAATCGAGCCCTCAACGACATTCTTGCTTAGAGTGGTCTTCGATACCCCAAGCTTCATCCCGACCGTCCGCAAGCTATCGCTTACTGTCTTCAGTATCTCTGCAGCCCGATCATCGCTGTTGGCAAATATCCTATAGTCATCACGATACCTAATAATGCGAAAATCGGTCGGCTTGCCCAGCACAGCAGTGATTTGCTCATCTACGTAACCGAGAACGATTTCGGCTACGAAATCCATCAAGACAGATCCCTGTGAGATACCATTCGTCTGCCCATAGCGACCAGCTCGGACGTGTGAGTCGATCTTGTCACCCAGCAGAGAGTCCTTGCCCTTGCTCTGCTTGGCAGTTTTCAGGCCGTGTAGTGCCCAGGAAATGCTGTGTGTGTATAGAGAGCCATAACAATCTGTGACATCAGTATGAAGAACGTGACTAAACTCCAAGGAGTAAATCAGCGATCGTTGCTCAACACTCTGCCACCAGCTCTTAACCTGCGCTGCCACATCTGTCTGATTATCCAGTGACATAACTGGAGCGCTGCAGCAATCAACAGCTCCACCTACACACTCAGACAGACGTGTTACCACAAATGACCAGGCATCACTATCGCAAAGAACATTCACGAGAGACACGTAGATCGCTGGGTGTATTAGCTCAAGTGGTCGCCACGCGAGCCTTCCGTCTTTGTTCGAAATGAGACTGTAGTTGACTCCTGAATAGTCGTACGGGCTTGCAGCTGTGAAGTCGTGATATGTGCCACCGCCTAGAACGGCGTCAACCGCAGCTAAGATGGGCTCGAAGCTGATGTAACTGGGCAGATCGCCGTTGAAGTAGCTGCTGCCCTTCAGGAAGTGTCTTCTTGCGTCGTCGCTTGAGAGTTCAGCTAGTTGCTTCATGTGGGACCCCGATTACTGACGGGAGACACTGAGTAGTGTGCGTCACTGCACAATAGCATCACTGGACTCCTCGGTTGGTCTGCCCTTGCTCGTTCACCAGTTACATGACTCCTAGCCTCTCATAGTGAGATGGGTAGCCTTGCACGTCATCCTACTCGCACCAACGTAAAGCATCAAGGGCGTTGTGCGAAGCTATTGCTGCTTCCAGAGAGCGAGTATCGCTTGACTTCTCACGCACCGACTCTATACTCTGCGAATGTATGAGTGATAGAGTCACAAGGACAGTAAGGCGGGAAGATGCCTAGAGCGTTCACAGAAACGGAGAAACAGACGATTCGCGGCAAGTTGATGGCGGCGGGACGGGCGTGTTTCCTGCGCTATGGCTTGAAGAAGACAACGATTGACGACTTGGTCAAACCGGCGGGGATTGCCAAGGCGAGTTTCTACTTGTTCTTCAAGCACAAGGAAGCGCTGTTTGTCGAGATCATGATGGAGGAGATGCCGGCGATGATGCGCCGGCTGCTTGATGGCTCCTTCGATGGCACGGACGACACGCGAGAGGCGCTGGTCCTGCTGATCAAGGGAATCGCCGGGGAGATCCAGGCCAACGAGTTCTCGCGGATCATGCTCGACGATCCCAGCGAGCTTCAGCGGCTGGCGGCTTCCCTGGATGTGGATGACATCCTGCACCGGTCGCTTAGCTTCTTCCGGCCGCTCACAGAACGGGTGATCGAAGCCCAGGCCCGCGGAGAGATCGTGGCGGGAGATCCGCGGCAGATCCTGTACTCGCTGGGGTTGATCAAGCTGGTGGCGCTCAATCGAGACAAGATGCCGACCGAGTTGTATGAGTCGATGATGGAGTTCGTTCCGGAACTCCTTGCCAACGGCCTCACCTACGGATGCCACCCGCACGATGTGGGGGAAGCCGAACCGCTCCAAGCCGGGGGCGAAGCGAAGCGGAGGGAGCCATGAACCGGACGCTATGGAGGATGGCGTGGCGCAATCTGTGGCGCCACAAGCAGCGCACGATCTTGATGATCGCCACCGTCGGGGTGGGCAGCCTGGTGATTCTCGTGTTGTTCGGACTGTCGGACGGACTTGTCGGATCCATGACGGCCTCGCAGATGGCTTGGAACCAGGGAAGCTTCCAGGTCCGGGCCGTGGGCTATGCCGACGATCCGAGCCCGGAGCAGGCGCTGACACCGGAGCAGGTGGATGCGGCGATTGGTGCCCTGGCGACGCTGCCAACGGTGGGGATCGCGCCGCGAATGGAGACGGGCGGGATGATCCGCACGGCCTACGGAACCGACGGCGTGATGTTGCGGGGCATCGATCCCATGCAGGAGTCCCTGGTGACAAACCTCGATTCACTGATCGTCGAGGGCGCGTATCTCGACGGCGAGGGACAGGTCCTCGTTTCCAGCTCGCTGGCGGCGGATCTCGACATCCGCGTCGGCGAGCGGGTCGTTCTGCTTGCCCTGAGCGGCGGGGGGACGGACTCACGGGCGTTTCTCGTTGCCGGTCTGTTCGAGACGGCCAGCCTCGACCTGGAGAAGGTAGCGATGGTCTCCATCGGTGATGTCCGGGCGATGACGGGCATCGACGGGGCAACCAGCCTTGCTGTCGCGTTGCCGAGGGGCGTTTCAGCCAGTCGATCCGCGACGTCGGCGGAAGAGCTGCTCTCGGGCCAGACGGGGGTTGTGGTCGCCGACTATTTCGATCTGAATCCGTTTGCGCGGCTCATGATCGCCGGCTCCACGCTCAAGATGATCCCGTTTGTGCTGATGATCAGCCTGATGGCGGGGTTTGGCGTTGCCAACACCGCGTTCTACTCGGTGCTCGAACGGACGCGGGAGTTCGGGGTGATGACCGCGGTCGGGATGAGCCGCAAGCTTCTCGCACGGCTGGTGTTGCTGGAGTCGACGATGGTGGCAGCGATCGGGTTTCTTCTCGGCGGGGGGCTCGGGTACTGGGGGCTTCTGTACCTCAGCCGGAACGGGCTCAGCCTGTCGATTTTCGAAGAGATCGGCCGCGGGGTCGGATTGCCCAAGGTGATCTACGCGTCTTCATCGGGGTGGTACTGGGTTGCGGCGTTTAGCGTGGTTGTGTTCACCGCGTTGACGGCGGCTTGGTACCCGGCCAGGCGTGTCAACCGCCTCGAACCGGTCACCGCGATCCGGGAAGGCTAGGGAGGGATTCCACATGAGACGACTCAGATTCTGGCTCCTTGTGCTGACCTTGTCGCTGGTTGCATCGACCGCGCTGGCACAGGAAGACGCGCCGACCCTGGATGCCGAAGAGATCGTGGATCGCGTCAATGCCGCATGGCAGGGCGACAGCTTCCACGGCATCATGGCCTTGGACATCGTGTTGGGCGGGCAGACCAAGTCTCACAAGCTCGAGATCTGGACTGTGGGCGAAGAGCTTGCCCTCATCCGTGTATTGGAGCCCGAGATCGATTTGAATTCGGGCTATCTCCAGTTGGGCGACGACTTGTGGTTCTACTCGCCCGATGTCGGCTCGGTCAAACTCCCATCGATGGCGATCGGCGATGCTCTGTTCGGCGCCGGTCCTTCGCTGGAGGATCTGTCTCGCGGCACGCTGTCGGATGACTACGATGTGGCCGTCGAGGGAACCGAGACCGGTTACTTCCTCACGCTTGTGCCGCATTCCGATGCGCCTGTTGTGTACGGCAAATTGGAGATCTCGGTTTCGTCCGATTACGTGATGGAACAGCTCGTCTACTACGACCAGCGACAGGCGGTCGTTCAGACAGCCACCTTCGCGGACGTCATCGAGATCGGCAGCCGCAAGTTCGCTACCACGATCACCATCGAGGACACCTACGGAGATCACACGATTCAACGAATCGAGGATCTCCAATTCGATCTGGAACTCGACACGGCGTTGTTCAGTCTCGAGACGTTCGAGTCCTGGGGTGAGGGCAAATGAAAGCGGCGATACGACACATAATGCGCAATCGGCGAAGGACGACTCTCACGCTTCTCGCCGTCCTCATCCCGGTCTACTTCCTGGTGATGATGTTCGGCTTCGCCAACAGCATGATGCAAGACATGTTCGATTCCGTCACTCGGTTCGACACGGGACACATGCAGATCCGGGCGGAGGAGAGGCGGGGCACCGGGTTGGCGATGCCTCTGATGCGAGATGCCTCTGATGCGCTGGGTGCGCTGGCGTCGGTCGACGGCATCGAATGGTCGACGGTACGGCTCGATCTGCCGGCACTGGCGAGCGTCGGGGAGGAGACGCGGACCGTGTATCTCCGCGGCGTGGTTCCTGAGGAGATCGATCCGATCAGCAACATGGCAGAACGGATGGTCAGCGGGGAGTTCCTCACCGAGACGAGCGACGGAGTGATCGTTGGCGAGGAACTGGCCGAATTGCTCAAGCTGCAGGTGGGCGACGAGATGGTGCTGCTCGGCGCCCATCCGGAGGCAAGCCTCGGTGCGATTCGCGTGCCCGTGGTGGGTGTCTTCAGCGCGCCGGAGGCGACGATGGGCCGCACGATGGTTCTTGCCAGCCTCAGTACAGCGCGACGGCTGGCTCGAAGCGACACCGCCGCGACCGCGATTGTGCTCCGCGTCGACGGGGTCACGGGGCCGTCGGACACCCGGCGGATGGATGAGGCGGCCGCCGCGCTGCGTGCCGCGCTACCGGCCGGATACGAGGTGAAGGATTGGCTGGAGCTGGTGCCGTTTGTCACCGGCTACCTGCGAATTCTCACCCCGATGATGCTGATCATGGCCGTCGTGTTCTTCGGTCTTGGAGCGCTGGTTGTCGTGAACACGCTCTACTTGTCGGTGATGGAGCGAACCCGGGAGATCGGACTGATCTTATCGCTTGGCGCGTCGCGAGCCCACGTCATGGGCATGGTCCTTACCGAGGCGGGAGTGATCACCCTGGCTGGTGCTTTCTACGGGGCGCTCGTGGGTGTGGCGCTCGTGTTGATTGTCGAGGCGTTCGGCGGCATTCCGTTGTGGGGCCAGATGGCCGCTTACATGAAGGAAATTGGAATCAGCCCCGTGATGCACATGAGCGTCACAGCGACGCAAGTGTTGCTGTCGGCGGGCGCGATGGCCGTCGTGGCCATGCTTGCCGCCTGGCTGCCGGCGAGACGTGCGGCGAAATTGGAGCCGATGGAGGCGATGCGCTATGTCGAGTAGCCCTCTGATACAAACGCTTGACGTGAAGAAAACGTACGTGACGGAATCGGTCGAGACGCCGGCGTTGCGCGGCGTGTCCCTGGAGTTGCACAAGCGCGAGTTCACTGCCATCGCCGGACCGTCCGGCTCGGGCAAGTCGACGCTGCTGCATCTCTTGGGTGGGCTCGACCGGCCTACCGAGGGCGAGATCTTCCTCCAAGGGCAGCCGATGTCGGAGCTGTCCAAAGATCAGCTGGCCAAGCTGCGGCTTTCCAGCATCGGGTTCGTGTTTCAGGCCTACAACCTGATCCCCGTGCTCACCGTGCTGGAAAACACGGCGTTCGTGCTCGAACTGCAGGGCGTGGCCAGAAGAGAGCGCATCTCACGTGCTCAGAAAATCCTTTCAGAGCTGGGCATCGAGCAGTATGCCGACCAGTATCCGCATCGAATCTCCGGCGGTGAGCAGCAACGTGTCGCGGTGGCACGCGCGGTGGTGGGTGAGCCGTCGATCGTTCTTGCCGACGAGCCGACGGCCAACCTGGACACGGCGACGAGCCACGATCTGATCGATCTGATGCGCCGGCTCAACGAGCACAAAGGGGCGACGTTCCTGTTCGCCACCCACGATAGTCGCCTTCTCGATCGGGTCAATCGGTTGATCACGCTCATCGACGGCGCGGTTGCCGAGGATGTCGTCCAGCGACCAGCGGACGCGAGGATCGAAGCCGCTGCTTCCTAACATCCTACGAAGGGCGCCATGGTTGGAAGTCCGAGATGTCCGGCGGCGGCTTGACTCGGCCGGCGGGCGTCTCGAATGAGCGGGGACCTCCTTCGTCGACTTCCACACTTCGCATGTCCGCAGGCAGGGCGCCGACCAAGAGACATCCGGGCGGTCCGGGTCTGTCCTCCGTCCTGTTGGAATGCCGTCCGGCGTGAGAGAATCACGGCGAAGGAGGCGATCATGCGCCTGCTGCTTTGTCGAGTCGGGTGGGTGGGTACGATCAGCGGAGTCTCGTTCTTGGTGAGAGGGAACCTCTCCGTTCAGCGCCCGACGGCCCTCGTCGGCATTGCCTTGACAATCATCGGTGTGTCGCTGCTTGCTTGTGTTCGATTCGCACTCCCGAAGACAAAAGACGGCGGCGAGATCAAGCCGCAGCCGCAACGCCCACCCCACTGAGTCCTCTGCCAATCAGCGCTGTTGTCTCGATGCTCATCGACTTCGCGGGTCGGCGTCCGGGCACCGGATGCGGGGAGACGGTGAAAGTCGACAGACACGACGGAGACGGCGATGAGCCCTTTTGGATCGGGCGAGTTTCCGTTTCGGGAAGCGCTCTCTCTACGATTCTTCTTACAGGCTGATCGCCGTCCGGATACCCGTGAGTCGGAAGCGGGATTGATGATCCGCCCCGTCTTCGTGGAGAATCAAGGAGCAACGAAGGCGTTTGTCGTCGGCGAGCCCGCGACCTGCAGCGGAGAAGAGTGGCCGCAGCATCGATCGGTTACACGGGCCGGGGATTGAGCCGCTGAACCTGATGATGAAATGATGTGACATACTGATTGGAGCGGAACGACGATGTCCGACGAGTGACAGTCGTCAAGCCGTGAGGAGACTGGCTGGCAGTAGGAAAGGGACGGCGTGTCGGAAACGAGAGCCGTGATCGACGACCAAAGACTGCTCTCGCTCGTAGCGGCGGGCAAAGACGAAGCGTTTCACCGCTTCTATGACGAGTATGCGAACCGTGTGTTTCGCTACGCGCTCACGCTGCTGCGGAGTCGACACCTGGCCGAGGAGGTCGTGCAAGAGACGATGATTGCCGTGTGGCGGTCGGCTTCCAAGTACGCAGGTCTGTCCAAGGTTTCGACATGGGTATTTGGCATCGCTCGAAACAAGGCATTCGGGCTGCTGCGCCGTGAGGAGCGTGGAAGCCGACATCCGGATATTAGACTCGTGGAGCCTGATCCTGCGGATGCCATCTCTCGTGAGCAGCGAGTGCTTCACGCGCTCAACACGCTGTCGCAAGAACAGCGAGAAGTCGTCTTTCTTGCTTTCTACGAAGGCCTTGCTTACCAGGAGGTTGCGCAGCTTCTCGACATTCCCGAAGGAACCGTGAAGTCGCGTATGTACCACGCCAAGCGGAAGCTTGCGGAGGTTTTGGCATGATGACGTGCAATGAGGCAAGAGAACTGATTCCCTGGTACGTTGCCGGAAGCCTCTCTGCGCACGAGGTTGGAGAGCTGGCGGTGCATGTTGCCGATTGCTCCGATTGTCGTGCACAGCTTGCGCGGGACGTGTCCCTGGGGATCGATTTGGAGGGGGCGCTGAAGAGTCTCCCTGGAATCCCTTCCGGCGGCTTCGAAAAGGTATCCCGGCAAATCAAGCGACTTCCGTCTACCGGAGTCGATATCGGATCGTTTCTTGCGGGGCTATCGGTGGGGCTGTCGGCGCGAGGTAGCGGGGCTCCGCTCAAAGCGGACTTGAAACTCCTGGGCTACAGAATTCCGCTCCTTGGAAACGAAGACAAGCTAGGAGGGCAACATGACCGATGAGCGGTTCGCAGAGGATCTGCGACGGGAAATCAAGGATCGAATCCACGAGGAACTCGGCAAGATCAAGGACGTGAGGATCGAAATGGATGATCGCGAGGAGCGACCCGGCGGGCGTGGCCGGAAGTCCGAAGAACTGCGGGACGTGTTGGAAACCGTCAGTACGATGCTTCCCAACCTCCTCGGAGGGTTGAGGGACGTGCTCTACTCGAAGAGCGCCGCGGAGAACATGGGGGATGCTGTCGGGACCTTCTACAAGAAACTGGTCGATTCCGGCATGTCCAAAGAGGTGGCGCTGGAGATGGCGCAAGGATACATGCTGAACCTTCGCGAGGTGTTCACATCGAAGAGCTTCGACATGGGCAATATCCATGTGAATCGGGAGCGAAACTCGGAGAAGGAGGAAGACTGATTCGCGTGCTTCGCATCCTTCGGGCACTGCTGGCAGTGCCTGACATCATATTTTCGATACTCCTACTGATTGCGGGAGCGGGGCGGTTTGTCGTTTCGCTGTGGTGGCGCCGCAACCTTGCGGCGTGGCGGCTCGAGCGGCGCCTGCGCGGCCATGGGATCGATCCGGGAGTCGCCGAGAAGCTGGCGGAGCAGTACCGAGACATGGGAAGACCTCTGAAATACCTGCGTTCTCGATTCTGATTCGCGGCGCATCCGGGCGACGTCTGCCGCCGATACCCAATCGATGCCCCTTGTTCCCGCAATTGCCACTGAGTATCCTGCATGGTCGTGCAATCAGACAGCGGGGTGATTGGTGTGAAGCGGAGGCTCGGGGGATTTGTCGTCGTCGGATTGGGATGGATGGTTGTGATCGGCTTGTCTGCAGTGGCTGTGCCCGTGTGCAACTATCATGCGCCGCAGACGGATCTTGTCGACGCACGGCTCGATTTCAGCTATCGCTACTTCGATGACCCATCGACGTTGGGGCCGGAAATCGACTCAGGATGGATGAAACTCAGCTACGCCCAACTCTATGATTCCCCTGATTTCGGATACTCTCTCGACGGACTTGCGAGGATCAACCTCAGTTCGATCGTCCCGTCGTCCGGAAACGGGCAGCTCGACGGCACGGTTCGCTACTACTCCGAACGGGACCTTCCTGTCTACATCTTTGGAGAGGCAGAAGGCGCGGCCGACATTTCGACGATCGACTCGGAATTAGGCTTGGACTTACGCGCCGGAATCGGATACGGGCGTTTCTACGACGTGACGCCACTGGCAAAGGCCCTGCAGTTTCAGGCCGGATTGATCGAAATTGGCATTCTCTCCGAACCGCTGTCCGATGAAGTTCTGATGCAAATCGCCACCGAGATTGGACGTCAGATCGAGTACGAAAACGCGAGCGACCTTGTGACGATCATCGAGACGATCATCGAGAACAGCATGGGAATGTTCCTCGATGCGCGAGCGTTGTTGCTGATTGAACAGACGCTCGCCTCCTCCGAGATCAAGCGATATTGTGGATGGACGGTTCAGGCAGGGTTCGGCGCCGGCTTCTCGACGATATCGGCTTTGTCCGATGCTTTGTTCTCGTTCACTGCGGATTCGGCTCAAGCGGAAGGGTACCGTGTGCAGTGGGCCTTGCATGTGGGCCTTTCGGGGCCGTACGCGCTGACTTCGGAGTACGATCTCAACGCTTCCGCGTCGTATGAGTACATCCTCCAGGAGAACGCCTCGTTGGAGGGGACGCTTGGGTATCAGCGGAGCAAGATTCGGAATGCTCTACCCACCTGGAGTGCCGGGGGAACGCTTGAACTTATGTTCGAGATCGGGACGATGGATATGGCTATCCAGTTCGAGCTCACGAGGAGACCGGACGGCTGGGTGCGCGATCTGACCCTGTCCGCGAGCGTCGATCTTCTGGAGTCCAAGCAGGTGCAACGAACATGGGAGTCCGGGACGTACGAACGGTCAGGCTAGGGGCCCGCTTCCCCGGGCCGGGCTGGACATGAAGAGGGAGTCTAGTGGCTTGTCCATACCCGACGGAGCCCGATTGATCCGGCAATCGCATTGGCCTCGACAGTCGGCATTCGACCACTATCGAACGTACGAGCATCCGCATTTTTCGCTGACGTCGAGCATTGACGTGGCGAATCTGCGCGGTTTCCTGAAGGGCAATGGGATCTCATTCACGATTGGAGCGGCCTACGTGTTGGCGTCGGCAGCCAACGGAGTCCCGGAGTTGCGCCAGCGAATCCGGGGGACACAGGTCGTCGAGTACGAGTGCGTCCATCCGTCGATCACGGTATTGAGACCCGATGAGTCGTTTTCGTTTTGTGAGCTTCCGTTCTGCTCGGACTTCCGGTTGTTCGCTCGTCGTGCCGGCGTAGCCATCGAGCAGGCGCGGAATGCGGGCATCCAATGTCTGGAAGACCTTCCCGGACGGGATGACTATCTCTTTCTAACCGGGATTCCGTGGATTTCGTTTACTGCGTTCCAGCATCCCGTACCCGCTTCGGCCAACGATGCCATCCCGCGAATTGCCTGGGGAAAGTTCTACGAGCAAGCGGGACAGCTGCTGCTGCCGCTGAATATTCAGGTCCATCATGCCCTTGTCGACGGACTTCACGTCGGGAGGTTCTATCAGCGGGTCGAGCGACTTGTGGCGAATCCCGGCTCGTGGGCAGCCGGACGAGATCCAACGGATGGCGAAGCGGGGGAAGGATAGGCTCCCCTTGTCGCCGAGATCCATAATCCAACCTCATCCGGTGGCATCCAACAGGAGCGGCGTGCTGCGTCACGCGGAGTAGCCGTTTGTGAGGCGCGCGCGTACCATACGTGGATCGTCTCTGCGAGGAAGCTTCGACGAATGGACATTCCCCGCGGCGGTCGAGGCGGTCGAATCGGTGGGCAAAGGACGGATCTTCTTGCGGACACTCTCTATCGTTGCCGGCGGACTTGCGCTTGCGCTGATTGCATTGCTCACGGAGAACCTGATCTTACGACGAATCCGAAAGCATGTACCGCTTCGAATTCTTGTCACGGGGACCCGCGGGAAATCGAGCGTCGTTCGCCTTGTTCATGCCAAGCTGCGGGCCGCGGGATGTCAAGTGCTCGGAAAGACCACCGGCTCGCAAGCTCGGATGCTCCTTCCCAGCGGAGAAGAGCTTGCGATCAGGCGGTGGGGCTCACCATCAATCCTCGAGCAGAAGAGAATTCTTCGGCGCGCGAAGGCGATGTCCTGTGATGTCGTTGTCATTGAGGGAATGGCGATCTCGCCGGAGAATGCGTTGGTGGAATCGCTACGGATCCTCCGGCCCACACACGTCTTGTTGACGAATGCCCGCGTCGATCACGTCGAACTTGCGGGAAGGTCACCCGGGGAAGTTGCCGCCTCCCTTGGCTGCGCGATCCCGCGTGGCGTCCCAGTGTATGTGCTGCGGGCCGAGCTGGCGGACCAGGACGTCCGCGATGCTCTGCGAGCGGCCGGGGGACAGATCATCGCCGTCGGGGATCAAGATGGCATGTCGGATCCACGCGGCCCCGGCTCCCGATTCAACCCTGATCGCGGTCCGGGTCCCGGTCCCGACCCCGGTCTGCGAATCCGCGATGGAAGAGCTGGTGAGCCGCCACGTCTTGCGAATCCACAGGCAGCATTCGCGGTTGGAACACGTCACCTGGAGTTTCGCTCCAATGCGCTGCTGGCGACGGCGTTCTGCGATGATCTCGGCTTCCGCTCGACAACGTCCCCACAGGCCGAAGGCGACTCGGTCGGTGATGTTCATGCCGATGCCGGAGCGCTGCAGATCACACTCAATCGGGAGAGCGACATCGTCGTAGTCAATGCCTTCGCCGCCAATGACCCGCTGTCGACGGAGTTGATTGTGTCCGCGACGTACGCGAAGTACCCGGAGCTTGCCCGACGTCCGATGGTCGGAGTCTTCAATATTCGACGAGATCGAGGAGATCGCACCCACCTGTGGCTGTCGGCAGTGCGGGAGCATCGGTTCGCTTTTGTGGAGGTCGTTCTCATCGGCGATCGCGCACATTGCTCGGCCGCGGCTCGCGCCATCCGGAAACAGAGCCGCATGCCGGCATCCGTGCTGCGAGAGCGCCGCGCGGATCGGGTCGCCGCGCGCCTCGTAGAGACGCATCGAGACAAGGGACGGCTGCTGTTGTGCTTCGGCAATTTCGCCGGGGTCGGGCGTGATTTGACAGACGTGTGGCGGAGGATGGGTGGTGAGTATGGGAGCTGAAACTCTGTTTGTGGGTCTGATTCTGAGCACGATCATGGTTGAGCTGACCGGGATCTACCCGGGGGGCATGATCGTCCCCGGATATGTCGCGTTGTACCTCGACCAGCCGCTACGGCTTGCCGGAACGCTGATTGCCGCCATCCTGACGATGCTGACCTACCGGATCACTGCGCACTTCTTCATCCTCTTCGGAAGGAGGCAGTTTGTGCTGTTGCTGCTCGTTGGGGCCGTCTGGGCGATGCTTCTGCAGCTCGTCCTTCCGTCGCTCGGCGTGAACTCCGTGGCATGGAGGACGATCGGATGGGTGATTCCCGGCCTCCTCGCGAATACGTTGTTGCGGCAGAATCGGGTGGCGACGTTGCTGGCGCTTGGCGTGACTTCCGTGGGAACGTTTTTCGTGGTGCGGTTGCTGGGAATCGTCATCCGATGATATCTCGATCTCGCCATCCACGGGGCCGTCAGCCGACTCGATCCACGTGGATCCGTCTCACGGTCGCGTTCGCCGTCAGCCTGGGATGTGTTGTTGCCAGTCAGCTGATGCCAGCCT
>RXOA01000046.1 GCA_003979035.1 Candidatus Bipolaricaulota bacterium | reverse complement strand
GTGCTGCTCGCAGATCAGGGCCGCTACATGGGGTTCCACCGGATGGTTGGCCGGAAGCATCCCACCACGGATCCATCACTCGATGGATGAAGGGCAACGCTTCCGAGTGGAACCCCGAAATCGCCGCGGGCGACCATCCGTCTCACGACCATGGCTGAACGGATCATCCAGTCTGGATCGCGACCTTCTCGCCACGTACCGATCGGGCCCGTCGGGCGCTCAGCGCCTCCCTGACTCAAACAGGGGGAGGCGCAGATGGTGATCCTTGCGGAGTCGTTGGAGCGCCTCGTCAATCGCCCGCTCCGTTTGGCGTTTTCCCCGCACCTCGAATAGCTTGTTGTAGTGGTGCTGCAGAACGGCGGCGATTTCCTGCGAAGAGGCATCCTTCAGTTGCTCAAGCCCTTCGAACGGAAGCGGCCGCGCCAGCTTCAGCAGGACAGGCTGGCGGTTGAGCCGTCGGGTTCTTCTGCGTGCATAGCGCTTGTTCGACAAGGCACAGTACACACGGGAATGCGAGTTGTTGTCGACGCGCACCGGCACCAGGTACAGCGTGTGCTCCGCCTGCTGAAGAAGCTCGGAGCAAAGCCGCCCGATTCCCGGGTACCACAAGCGATCCTTCCCGCCTCCGGCAGGGTAGATCACCAGGGCGCCCCCCTGGGTGACATGCTTCGCGGCGTTGGTAATCACTTGCCGGTTTGCAGCACGGGCGATTTCCCTGCTCGGGCGCTCGTAGATATCGGCAAGCAGACTGTGGGCAACAAGATGCGCGGCGCCGCTCCCGGGCCTGTTCCGCACTTGTTGATGGCGGATCAGTTCCACGGCGAACAAATGGGGCACCATGGCCGGCAACAGCTTCGAGACGTACGCCGAGGAAATGTATCCGAGGCGGGGATGCTCCAGCACAGCGGCAAGAATAAACGGCGTGGCCAGTGAAGGATGGTTCCCGTAGATCACCAGCGGGCCCGACTCAAGAAGCTCCCGCCCGACCTCCGGAAACTCCGCTTTCCACGGAATTCCGGAGTCCGTGAGAAGCCAGCGACTGGCTTCGCAAAGCCCGTCTCGAGCGATCCGAGCGTCGAACTCCGCTCCCATCGAGACCACTCGTTGCAGCGGAAAGACACACTCAATGGCGCGAAGCGCAGCGCGAAACCGCATCGGACCCCGCGTCAGCATCTCGTAGGTTGAAGCCAGCCCGGACGATCCTTCCTCACTCAGCGCCTGGCCGAAGCAAGACAGAACACCCTTCCAGTTCCGAGGCAGGGTGTAGGTTTCCTGCGTTGCCTGCTCGTGTTCGCCGCGCTGCGATCCCCGATTCATCTCGTTCCTCCAGTTCGTCGGCCCTACGCCTCAGCTGCACGTTCACGCACTCGCTCGGAGCCGACCTGCGTCCACTCCTCGATGAGCCCCGGGAGTTTCTCTTCCATGAAACCGAAAAACGCGCCCATCTCGGCAAGCCGTTTCCGAGGGTCGAAGCCCGCCCTGCCGGTTTCACCGTCGATCAACTTCAGCCCCCGGTCCGCAAGGCTGCAATAGGATCGGAAGCTGGTTTCGTTGTGGAAGAAGAGCTTTGGCCACGCATTCTCCGCAATCCGATATCGTTTTGCCCGTTGTCCTGGATGACCGATCTTCTCGACAACCCCGAGCCCAATCAAGGATTGGGTCGCCATGCTCATCGCGCCGTTGCTCGCTTTGAGCTGCGCGGAGATCTCGGAAAGCGTCGCTTCCGGCGGATCACAGACAAGCAGGAATGCGGCCACTCTCGCCGCCATTGGCGAAACACCGTGTTCTTTGAGAAGATGTGCTCCGGCGGCCTCGACGAATGATGCCCTCTGTTTGTTCATGGTTCGTTGACCTTGAGCCTGGCATATTCCCATTCTCTGACTTCTCACAATTTTCTGAGATTACATAGAATACCACATTGCCCTCCGCCGGTCAACGGCCCCCAACAGGCGGACCGGCGACAAGCTTCTCGAGCGTCGCGGCGATGCGATCGACGTGGGTTCCTCTCCAGTAGAGCTTCCCACAGTGCTCGCAGCGCGTATAGGTGTCCAGCCACGCCGCCGTCCTCGGCGGCAGCCGTCGGGCAACGTCTTGCTTGTCTACCGAAGCGAGGAGCCCGTTGCAAACGGAGCATCGTTGAAGGGGACGAACCTGCGCCGCGAGATCGAATCGTTGGACCACTTCCGCAACCTGCGACATCGGATCCATCGACCGCACCCAATATCCCAGCTCCAAGCTCCTGCGCATCAGCAGATGCCGATCCCGTGTCAGAACGACCCTTCGGCTCGATATCGATGCGGTCACCGGATCCTCCCCGCGCACGATGATCTCCGTGTCGATGCCGAGCAGCCTCAATAGCCGGCACAGCCTGTGCAGATGGGTGTCCGCGATAAAACGCGTCGGACGCGGCGGCGCGATCCCAACGGATCCGGACGCCGAGACATCGAGCCTCGTGAACAGGGGATACACCGCGATTCGATCCTCCGCGGCAATTCGATCCGAGAACCCCAGCGGCTCCCCGGCGCGCGTCACGAGCGACACCTCTACGTGAGGAACTCCAAACCCTTCGATCGCACACTTCACCGTGGGAGCCACATCGAACCGCATCACGGCAGCCCGTTGCCTGGCTTCCGCGGGGAGGTGGTCATTCAATTCGCCGTAGAAGCGGAGCCATGCTCTCCGCCCCCCACTTCCTCGTTGGCAGGCGCACGACGCGATCTCCCAACGCGCCGGCTTGACAAGGCCCTCGCTCACATCATCCCGACGAGGTGTCGGCGTGTTCCCTCGGCTCGTCCACATGTCCCCACAACTCGGACGCGGCTATCAGCGCGGTTCGCATGTAGCCTCGATCGAGCTTTCCCCAAGGCGTTCGCGTCTCGAAAATTCGCTCCGGCATGTTCGATTCCGTCAGATCGTACCCCTTCACTTCATTGAATCGCTGCTTGCGCGCCAGCGCGTCTTGACCGATCCTGCGCAGGCTCGATTCGTCCGTGAACAGGCCCTCATCGGCAATTGCCAGCGCTTCGCACACCACATCCGGAGTGTAGATACCCCGCGCGAAGAAGCAAACGACGAGGCTCGCCAGCACCTGCCGCCAAGCCTCTTCGCGGAAGAGCTGTCGGATCATCTCCTCGGGCGGGGGGAGCTCACCCTCACCGAGTGCGCTTTGATCGATTCCGTATCCGGCACTGTCCAGATGGCTGTGACGAGAGCCGGTGAGGAAGGTGAGATAGCCTCCCGGGCCGGTGTGGTATCCCGGCATCTCATTGCCGCCGAATGCCAACGCGAAGCCTTCTCCGCCGTACACCGAAGCGGCATACGCGACGCCGCGTGCCATGGCGCGGTACAGATCAGTCGGACGCTCGACGATCTTGCGGATCGCCGCCCGATAGGCATCGGCATCTCCCCACGAAAGCGCTGTGCCATCGAGTTCTCCGAGCGAAACCAAGCCGTTCTCCACAGCCTCCGTGCCCCACGCCAGAACCACCCCCGTGCTCATCGCATCCAGCCCCTGGATCTCGACTTCGTCCATCAGACGGAGCATCGCTTCCGGATCGGCGACTCCGAGCATGCTCCCCAAGGCATACATCGGTTCGTAGTCGTAGCCGAGCATCGCAGTACTGAAGAAATACGGCTCGTGAGGGTGTCGGGTTCGCAACGCCGCCAGATGGACGCAGGCCACGGGACAGTGGGCGCACGCCAGCCGTCGGCCAAGGAACCGCTTCGCCATCGCCTCGCCGGAGATCGCCTCCGCACCCTCGAAGCTTCCTTCCCGCAGATTCCTGGTGGGCAGAGCCGAGAGTTCATGAAGAGGAAGAACATTGATCGGGGTTCCCAGGTCGTGGTACTTCCTCATGGCCTTCGATCGGGTCGCGGCCTGGAACACGAGATCATAGTGAGCTCGATATCGCTTCGGGTCCGCCACCGGGACTCGCCCACGTCCGACAATCACGATCCCCTTCAGCTTCTTCCCGCCAAACACCGCCCCCAGTCCCAGACGGCCGAAGTGGCGGTACGTCTCGGTGATCACACAGGCATACGTGACTCCGACTTCGCCGGCGCGTCCGATTCGGAGGATCGATCGCGCGCCGGATCCGGGTTCCCGCTCCCGCATGACGCGCCCAACCGTGTAACTGTTCTCCAGTCCCCACAACGCGGACGCATCGCGGAACTCCACGCCATGGTCATGGATAACCAGGTAGACGGGGGTCGAACTGGCGCCAGTCAACACGACCGCGGCGTAACCGGCCATGCGGATCGAGACCGCGCTCCTCCCGCCGGCGTGGCTTTCTCCGAGCCGTCCGTTGTGGGGAGATACGAACATCGCCACCGTCTTCGAGGCCATCGGATACAGTCCCACAAGAGGACCCACGGCGAAGACGATCGGATTGCCGGGATCTTGCGGTTCCGCACTCAATCCGCCGTTCTCCTCCAACAGCCGGATCGCCGCCCCCGCTCCGCCGAGCGACTCCCGGAACAGGTCACGGCGATCGCGAATCTCGAATCGCCGCTTCGCCAAGTCCACGTGGAGCACCCGGCCGAATCGATCAGCCGGCATGTCGGACCGGGGCATCGTCGTCCTCCTTGGTTTCTTCGTAGGCAAGCACTTCATACGGACAAAACGAAGCGCAGACTCCGCAGTACACGCAGATCATGGGTTTCCGTTGCTCGTTGTCCCAGAGCACGGCACCGAACGGACATGCTTCGCGGCAGTTCCCGCAGCCGATGCACGCCGCGTCGCGGAAGATCACGCCTCCTCCGGCGCGCGGCGTGAGGGCATCGGTGGGGCAGACGCGGGCGCAAGGAGGGTCCGGACACGCACGGCATACGATGACGACAAATCCCTTTCGCATTCCGCCCGCCGACCGGACGTCGATCCGCGCATCGGCCGTACCGCCCACGCCGATCCTGCGCGCGCAGGCAAACACGCAGCACTGACACCCGACGCACCGCTCGACATCCACCACGGAAATTCTTTTCGGCACGGCCTGCGGCATCCAACCTCCTTAACGAAGGGCGGTCCATGAGGTCGCTCAACGATACGTCTTGCGCCCGTTCGCCAGCCTACCGTTCCCGCCTCCTTCCGGGCAACCGGCGGATACGGACGGGTTCGTTGCGTTCTCCCGCGCAAACGGCGAGAATCGCCGCCAACCCGCACAGAGGGGGGCTATTGACCGTCAACGTGCAGATCCGTTCCATGAAAACACGCGATGCCGACAAGGCATCGGACTTGGTCGCCCGCTCGTTTCGCAGATCGCTCGCATCGAACTGGCCGGCAACCGCCGTTCGGGAATTCGAGCGATACATCGAAGCCGCCGCACTCGAGCGGCGGGTCGGATCCCATCACCAGCACTGGGTGGCCGAGAAGGACGGCGCGATTGTCGGCGTTCTTGAGCTTCGTCAGAGGAGACAGATTACGCTGTTCTTCGTCGACCAGAAACACAGGGGCTCAGGGATCGGCGGCCGGCTTCTTCACGCCGCGGAACGCGGCGCGTGTTTCGGGGAAGGCAGCGATCAGTCCGTTTTTTATGTTCACGCCTGTTTCCCGGCGGTTCCGATCTATGTTCGTCTTGGATTTCGTCCCACAGGACGACAGAAGACCAGAAACGGCCTTGTATTCACGACCCTCGAACGCGTCATCAGCAATCCCGGAACAGGGGGCTAGACGTCGGATGGATTTGGCTCATCGTTGCAGGGAGGACAGGCTTTCGAGGGATGGTCTTGACCGGACGCGCGCGCCAAGGCGGCGACCATTCCGACAAACACCGCTCCCACCATGCCGAACGCGACGGCAGCGATGATCCGCTCGGCAGTCGCTCCCCAGGCACGGATCGAACCGACGTAGATTCCAGAGGCGACAAGCGCACCCACGGCAAGGATGCCGAACATCCACACCGGAGGCCTTTTCGAGGTTCGTTGCTCCATCATCCGCTCCTTGCGTTGCCGACGACCGGCTCCGAGCAAGCAGGGTAGAGGGCAGGGGGGCGGTTTGTCAACGAACAGCGGCCACGGAAATATCGGAAGCCTCCAGCCGCGGGCATCCGTGGTGCCCAACGTTGGGGAACAGGGATTGCCCGGCGCAGCCACACGAGCGGTCGAACGAGAAGCTCCGATTTGCGGACGTCGGTCGCGAGAGAAGAGGAGAGACGATGAACCGGAATGGCTCCGTGCCGGGAATGCTGAAGAAGCACTTGACCGAC
>RXOA01000045.1 GCA_003979035.1 Candidatus Bipolaricaulota bacterium | reverse complement strand
GCATCTGCGTCAGGACTGCCAACCAGTCGACAATCCACACACGCGCGCCAAGATCGATCTCGAGAATCGCGCCCGACGTGAACCCCGTCGGCGCCAGCGCCGCCCCGACGCCGACGCCTAGCGTCGGCTCCAGGGCACCCCACATGATCGATCCGGCAATCCCACCGCCGGCGAGCAGCAATCGTGCCGATTGAACTACGGACACGGCAATCCCCGCCCTCGCTTGAAGGAACTCGCCCACAGGCGTTTCGGCCCAAGCCCCGACTGTCACCACTCCCGTGGGGTCAATCCCCACGACAGGGGTAAGCGTGGTCGCCTGCACACGCGGCGAGAAGCCGACCAGAGCCGCTCCGACAAGGAGAAACGAACACATCCCAACAACCCCAACCAGCTTGCGGACCGTTGCACGCCAGTTCCCCATTGGCCCCTCCTTGTTCTCACGCCGTGCACCGAAACGACTTGATGGCCACGGCCACCACGTCCATCGGTTGATCAGGATCCCCATCTTCCCAATGCGACCTTGTCCGAGAAGGTCGCACGTGGCTTACGCGAAACCGGGCATCCGGATCGATTCGACATCGCCTAGATGTCGAGCGTGGTAATCTTGTCGCTGTTCTCCCAGATAAAGTCGCGTCGCAGCCCGACATCGCTTCCCATCAAGGTGGAGAAGACCTCATCCGCTTCCAGCGGATCACGAACCTCGACAAGTTTCAGCACTCGGTGTTCGGGATCCATCGTTGTGTCCCAAAGCTCTTTCGGGTTCATCTCTCCCAACCCCTTGAACCGCTTCACCGACATCTTCCCTTTGCTGTTGTGCTGTTCGCGAAACGCATTCAGCTCTTCGTCGCTGAACAGGTAC
The DNA here is from genome assembly GCA_003979035.1 of Candidatus Bipolaricaulota bacterium. Taxonomy (GTDB): domain Bacteria; phylum Bipolaricaulota; class Bipolaricaulia; order UBA7950; family UBA9294; genus RXOA01. The sequence goes on along the minus strand of RXOA01000045.1, from coordinate 11,216 downwards.
GTTGTGTCTCTGCCAACCTTGACTTGATACAACGGCGGCTTGGCGATGTATACATGGCCATTCTCGACGAGCGTCCGCAGGAAGCGATAGAAAAACGTCAACAGCAGCGTGCAAATGTGTGCTCCGTCGACATCTGCATCCGCCATGATGACCAGTTTGTGGTAGCGGAGGCGCTCCAACGCGAAATCGTCGCGAATCCCGGTTCCCACCGCAGTGATCATCGCCTTGATTTCGGCGTTGTCCAGGAGCTTCGCAAGGCCTGCCTTCTCAACGTTGAGAACCTTGCCCCGCAGCGGAAGAATCGCCTGAAACCCACGATCTCGACCTTGCTTGGCGCTACCCCCGGCCGAGTCTCCCTCCACGATAAAGAGCTCGCTCTTCTTGGGATCGCGAGACGAGCAATCGGCCAATTTTCCAGGCAACGTGCTCGTAAACAACGCCCCCTTGCGGCGGACCATCTTCCGCGCCTTCGAGGCTGCCATCCGAGCCTTTCCCGCCTGCAAAGACTTCTCGATGATCGCCCGAGCCTCACCCGGGTTGCTCGAGAAACGGACGGAAAGCTGTTCCTGCAGAATATTGGACACCAAGCTCGCCACTTCGGGGTTTCCCAGTTTGGTCTTGGTCTGGCCTTCGAACTCCGGATTGGGGATCTTGATACTGATGATCGCCACAAGCCCTTCGCGAATGTCTTCGCCACGAAGATTCTCGTCGTCTTTCTTGAGGATCTTCTTCTCGCGGCCGTAGTCATTCAGGAATTTTGTCAACGAGCTCTTGAAGCCGGTTAGGTGGGTTCCGCCATCTACGGTGTTGATGTTGTTGGCAAACGCGAAAATCGACTCGTCGTAGCTGCCGGTGAATTGCATCGCAATCTCTACCGCGGTGCCATCCTCTTCTCCTTCGATGAAGATCGCTTTCGGGTGGACCGGTTCCTTGCCGTCCGCCAACTCCTTGACGAACGAGACAATCCCCCCTTTGTGCTGGTATCGCCGGCTGACGCCGGCCGCCTCGTTCTCGAGGATGATCAACAATCCGCCGTTCAGGTATGACAGCTCCTTCAGGCGGTGGGCCAGCTTCGAAAAGCTGTACTGTACTTCGCCAAAAATCTCGCTGTCGGGGAGGAAAGTAACGGTGGTTCCCGTTTTCTTCGATGTGCCGACGATCTCAAGCTCGGAACGCTTCAGCCCACGCCCGAACTCCTGACGGTAGACATTCCCGTTTCGGCGCACTTCCACGACCAAGTGCTCGGATAGGGCATTGACCACCGATACACCGACCCCATGAAGACCGCCACTAACATGGTAGCTCTTGTTGTCGAATTTCCCGCCGGCATGAAGCGTGGTCATGACCAACTCGAGTGCGGGTATACCACTTTCCGTGTGCATTCCCACAGGCATTCCCCGACCGTTGTCTTCTACCGTGACACGGTTGTCGGGATGGACGGTAACACGGATTTCGGTGCAGTAGCCACCGAGCGCTTCGTCGATGCTGTTGTCGACGATTTCCTCGATGAGGTGCATGACGCCGGATTGGCCCGTGCTGCCGATGTACATCCCCGGCCGCACACGTACGGCTTCCAGATCTTCCAGAACTTTTATCTGATCGGCTTCGTAGACCATTTCACCACCCGCTGAATTATACCAAAAGCCCGTAGGGTTATCAAAAACAGGCACGTTGCGGATGTTCATCCGTCACACGTAAGGGAAAAGAGAACGCGGGCCCGAGAAAAACGCTACCGGACCCGCAAATCAGACATCGGAAATTCGCTACTGATACGAGCGCACGACCTCCAGCACATCCGGGAAGTCAATTCCTAAGCGGCTTAGAGTTTCAATCGTCGGCACGCCGTCGGTGGTCCACCCTCGCCGTTTGTACACGGCATCGATCAGCTGCTCATACTGATCCTCGCGAAACGCACGAAGAATCTTGACTTTTTCCGCCGTGCTCCGGCCTGACGGGTTCACGCCAACCTTGTCCCGGAGCTGACCGTCGTAACGCTCGGCGCGGGATTCGTACTCCTCTTCGGTGACCGGTCCCATCGACCGGTAGGGAATCGAATCGTGTTCGCGACGGCCGTATCCCATCTTCAGGTTGAACACCCGCTGAAAGTTGTACACGCGTTCGGACTGGACGATGAGATCGTCCCCGGTGACTTCCCGGCCGGTGATCCCGGCAAACAAATCGCAGTAGTTCCGCACGTGCTCCGGAACTTTGGCCGGCGCGTCGCTTGCCGCGTTGTCCGCAGGCTCGATGTCGTTCCACGGAAGCTTGCACAGTCCCATCAAGCCGAACCACGTGCGCCACATCGGGAAGTAGTGGAGCGCCTCGGCCTTGTCCTCGAACGTCGGAATCTGGTTGTTGACCATGTCCATGAAGATCAGCCATGCCTCGTCATGCTGGGGGCCTTTGAGAGCGAGGCCGTAGCCACCCTGCATCGCGAGCGACTCCTTGGTCACATACTCCGAGTATTCCAGGCCCTTTGCCTCCATGCCGATCGAGCCGACAAAAGATGGATCGGCGCCGTACTCGGCGATGAAGCGCTCCTTCATCCGTCGGATCCCCTGGCCGGCCAGCGCTCCGAACCCCTCTCCGCACGCCATCTGATGCAGAACCTCAAGCGCCGCGTCGGCTTGCCCGAAACGAAGATCCAGCCCGCCGGTGCGATCCTTGTTGAGGATGCCGTTCTCGAAACACTCCATCACGAATGCAAGCCCCGTGGTGTAGGAAATCGTGTCGATGCCGTACGTGTCGCAGTAGAAGTTCATCTCCAGCACGAAGTCCGGATCATAGATCCCCATGTTGGAGCTGCCGCCAGCCGTTTCATACTCCGGCCCATCCACCAGAACCGTCTCTCCGGCATAGGGACCAGTCCTGAGCTTGAACCCGTCGACGCCGTGCGAGCAAGACATCGTGCATCCCAGCCAGCATCCGTCGGGCATGTCTTGCGAGTATCGCTCGCGCCATACCGGGCTTGAGATCTGAGGGGACTCGGGATGCCGGCCAAACTTGTAGTTGTGCGTCGGCAACAGGTCGTATTCGTCCATGATCTCGACGAGATGGGCCGTCCCGACTCGTCGCATGTCGCACTGGACTTGATCCAGCTCGAGAATCTCCTTGTTGATCCGCACTCCGGCGGCTTGGATTCTGGCAAGATCCGCGGGGTGGTTGTCCGTCGGCTTTACGCCGGTGTGCTTGACGACGACAGCCGCGATCCCCTTGTCGCGGAAGACCGTTCCGATGCCACCGCGGCCTGCCTGCTTGATCCGAAACGCTTTGCGTTTCATGTCGAAGAAGCTGAAGTTCAGGCATCCCATGCGTGTATTCTGTGCGCCGTCGCCCGCCGTGACGGTGGAGATGCTCTGAAGATCGCGCGCCTCGTCGGAATCGGTAAACACTCTGGGAAGGGATTCCATCAGCACGTGCGAATTGATATCGTCAAGCTCGGTCGTCAGGAGTTGGATCCGGCCGGCGTCTCCATCGATGAACACCACGACGTTCTGCTCGGCCTTGCCTTGAATCTCCACGGCGTCCCAACCGGAGAACTTCAGATACGGACCGAAGTATCCCCCAACATTGGAATCGATGACCATGTTTGTCAAGGGAGAAAGGCTTACCACAAGAGACTTTCCTGCACCTGGGTAGTTGGTGGTCCCACCGATCGGGCCGGCCCCGATAACAATCTCATTCTCCGGGTCGCTCCAACGAGTATCTCCGCTGACGGCATTCCAGAGCCGCCACAACCCGAAGCCGCGGCCGCCAACGAACGTGTTCTTCATCTCATCCGTGACCGGTCGGCTTTCGATCTTTCCGGAACTCACATTGACGTAGAGGGTCCTGTCGGTATACCCGCGATCCACGGGCTTCAGGTTGTACGTCATCTCGGCGATGACGTGGAAATGCCTCATGTCGGCCATTTGCTCCTCCTAACTACGGGCAACTGCGCTGTCCAAGACTCAGGCTTCATTTGAAGTTTAGGAAACGATAACTCCGTTCTCAAGGACGCTAGTCCAACCTGGGTCTGTGAGCGCAGTCCGACAAGCCCTTGAACGGTTCCGATTCCAGACCTACCATCCGTCTCAGGGAAGAAGGGGCCTCTACGCGGAGTGGGACGGGTTCGACACCCGGGATCGATTGAGAACGGGCAAGGAGAGCTGATGAATCGCGCAGCGATGGAAGAAGGCATGCGGCAGATCCTGAGCGGCCTTGACGCCGATCTTGTTAACGAGGAAGTGCGCACCAATACGCCGCGTCGCGTCGCAGCGATGTACGAGGAGTTCTTCGCCCATGGTGCAAGCAACCCCGCCGACGTGCTGGAAGTGATCTACCAGGAGAAGTACGAGGAAATGATCGTGATGAAGGACATCCCCTTTTTCTCGATCTGCGAGCACCACTTTCTCCCGTTCATTGGGACTGCCGACATCGTCTACGTTCCCAAACAGGGGAGGATCGTCGGCGCAAGCAAGCTCGCGCGCGCGGTCGATATCGCCGCGTCGCGCCCCCAACTCCAGGAGCGGCTCACCACCCAAATCGCCGATGCCATCGTATCCAGGCTCGACCCGCTGGGGGTCCTGGTCCGCATCGAGGCAAGCCATCTTTGCATGACGCTCCGCGGCGTCAAGAAGCCAGGGGCGAAGATGGTGACCTCGGCAATACGAGGAAGCTTTTACCAAGATCAGGCATCGCGCGAGGAAGCGCTGGCGCTCATCGCTTAGTGTCGTCGAGCCGCCACAGCGCGATCCGCTCGTCGTCCGCGGCAAGCGGCAGCACCTCCAGGATCGTTTCCTGCTCATGCTGCGGTCCGCTCAGCGCCCGAACGCGGACCGATTCATCAGGCCGGTGATCGCTGTAGCGCGCCAGCAGCGAAGCAGCGAGTCGAAGCTCTTCGTCGCTTGGATTTCCTTCGACCAGCCCTGTCGGCCCCATCAACTCCACCGGGTCAAGCACCGCTCGCTCACCGGCCTTCTCAGCAAGCTTCGCGTTTTCTTGCTCATCGTGTCCGAGGATCACCTTGGCGTTTGCCGACAACCGGAAGTGGCGGCCAAGCGCAAGCAGCTCGAAACCCTGACGGTCGACTTGATCCGCGCCGTACACGGAAAACGCATCGCGCAGCCGCGCCGAGTACGCCTTCTCAATCAGCAGACATCCCCCCGCCGGTTGAGGGAAGTCGCGGATGCCATAGTACCGAGCAAGTTCGATCTGGGGCTGACGCCCCCGGCCGTGAATTTCGGGAAGGTCTTCCAGCCGGATCCATCCTTCACGCACGGGGAGCGTCTCCGGAAGAAATCGCGCCGAAAGGGGTCGCAGCAAGCGATCCTCTAGTGCGCTCTGCTTGGCAACCAGTTCCAACGCTTTCAGATGCTGCGACATCGGGCGCTGGCCGAGCACCTCACCGGTGATCACGAACTGTGCCCCCACATCCTCCATGACCCCGCTGGCCACTCGAAGGATGAAGATGCGACAGTCGATGCATGGGTTCATCCCTGCGCCGGTTCCGTGATGAGGGTGACGAACGATTTCGAGCTGTTCATCGGGCCGGTCGATGACGCGCAACGGAATCCCGATCTGCGCCGCGGAATCGGCGATCGGATCTCTCTCCGCAGCAGGTTTCCCGCTAAACAGATGTCGCACGTGAAGTCCGAGCACATCGATCCCCAATCGTTTGACCACCGCCGCCGCGAGTGAACTATCCAGTCCGCCGGAAAGCATCGCGATCGCTTTGACCGGTCGACCCGCACTATCCACAACGCGCTTACGCTTCATCGCGTCTCCTTTCCCTGTGGTTCCGTCCGAGAGATCGGACGCTCATGGTTTCTTCACGCTTCGTCACCAGTTCTTCATAATACTCGCTTAGAATCGTCGGCAAGATTCGACGATCATCAAGACCTGACCATTGAAGGAGGAGCTACTATGAAGCGAAGCTCTTTGATCGGAGTGGCGCTGGCGCTGTGCATCATCGGAGCCGGATCACTCTCATTTCTCACGACATCCAATCCCCAGATTGCGCTGGCGGCCGATGCAAACCCCTCCGCGCCGCTCGACCCGAACCAATCGATCACCGCATCCGGGCAGAATGCGATCAAGGACGCCATCGCCGCCGTGGAGAACGCTGTCGTTCGGATCGATGTCACGGCAACCATTTCCCTTGCCGATATCTACGGCGATGACATCGCCGATCAGTTCTTCCGGTACTTCTTCGGCGATCCCGACAACGATTCGGAGCAGCAAGTCACCGCAATGGGTTCCGGTTTCCTGATTGACTACGAAGGTGAAACCTTCGCCCTCACCAATGCCCACGTGATTGACAGCGCGGACACGATCCTTGTGACGACAATCGACGGAATCACCTGGCCGGCGGACGTAGTTGGGATCGATTCCCAAGTGGATGTCGCCGTGCTCCGCTTGACCGGGGATACCTCCGCGCTGTCGACGGTGGAGCTTGGCAACTCCGCGGACGTCGAGATCGGTGACTGGGCAATCGCCATCGGGAATCCGATCGGGCTCTCCTACACCGTCACGTTGGGGATCATCAGCGCTCTCGATCGCGATGTCGCCGATCCAGACGGTGTCGGCTACTACCAGAACCTGATCCAAACCGATGCTGCGATCAACCCCGGAAACAGCGGTGGTCCGCTGATCAACGCCTACGGACAGGTCGTCGGCGTCAACACGATGATCGCCGAGAGTTCATCCGATGGCGTCTCGATCGAGGGGATCAATTTCGCCGTGCCGATCAACGCGATCACCGACATCCTCGGCCAGCTTGTCGATACGGGAAAGGTTGTTCGAGCCTGGCTGGGCGTCTACATCCAGGACATCACCCCGGCGATGGGCAGCACGTTTGGCGTGGAAGTCGGAGGTGGCGTGCTTGTCTCCGATACGGTGGAAGGGGCACCCGCGGAAGCGGCGGGGATCCTCTCCGGCGACGTGATCACGCACGTTGACGGCCAGCCCGTCGGCACGACCGATGAACTCATCCGCACAATTTCGCTGCAGCCCGTCGGCGTCGCGGTCGACGTCACACTGATCCGGAATCGAGTCGAGCAAACCATCCCCGTCGTGCTCGCCGAGAAGCCGAGTGAAGAGGAGCTGTACGGCGAGGAACCGGCACAGACCAAGGAGCCGGAAGCAGCCCTCGAAGCCACGGAGATTTTCGGCCTGTCGGTCGGCGTGATCACTGAAAGCACGGCACGGCAGCTGGGATTGCAATCCCAAGAGGGAGTTGTCATAATCGACGTCGCCCCTGGGGAAAAGGGGTACTGGGCTGGACTACGCCCCGGCGATGTGATTACCGCCATCGATCTTCAGCCAGTACAGTCGGTTGACGATTGGAACGAGATTGTTGCTGATCTCGATGAAGCAGACAGCCCTACGTTGAAAGTGATCCGAAACGGGCAGGCGTTCTTCGTCTCCCTAGGCGGATAGCTCAAAGCTATTTGCCCTAGGCGGATAGCAGGGTGATGTAGCTATTCGCCCTAGGCGGATAGCAGGGTATCGGAGAGTGGCGCAGCTTGGTCAGCGCGCAGCGTTCGGGACGCTGAGGCCGCCGGTTCGAATCCGGCCTCTCCGACAGTGAGACAGGCGGGAGTAGCTCAATGGTAGAGCACTGGCCTTCCAAGCCAGCTATGCGGGTTCGATCCCCGTCTTCCGCTCCAGTCAGCCCAGAAGATTTGCGCCCGTAGCTCAGGGGACAGAGCAACGGCCTTCTAAGCCGTCGGTCGGAGGTTCGAATCCTCCCGGGCGTGATCATTGCCGATGCCGATTACATGCGCCCGTAGCTCAACTGGATAGAGCACCGGTCTTCGGAACCGGGGGTTGGGGGTTCGAGTCCCTTCGGGCGTACCAGACGGATCTTCTCCGAGTTCCTCGATGTTCTCCTTTTCTTGACAGTCGATGCACATCGTCGCGCCAATCAGCCCCGTGTCAAAAGGCTGTCCGCCAGAGGTCCCCCATCGACTGCCGCGTGTCATCAGCGACCGACATCTCTCGCATCTCTTCGCGAACAGAACAAGGGGTGGAGTTGATCGGTTCCGAGAAGCGAAACGCCGAGAGCCGCAGGAGTTATGCCCCGTCAGGTTTCTTATCCGCTCAGCGGCGCCCCGCCGGTTCTCGAAATCCCGCACTATCACGTGATACGTCACAGCTCTTGACATCCTTATGTATTTTCGTATAGTGAAAGGTACTGAAATCATTTCCCGGGCGAGAAGGAGGCTTCGATGCTCCAGAAGCGTCTTGCAGCCATGCAAGCCGCGAACCGGGTGTCTCTGATCCTTGTCGTCGGTCTTCTCGTCTGCGCCCAGTGTGCATCGTGCCAATCGGATCCCTGGCAAGAAGATCCGTTCGAGTGGGCACAGAGCGAACTCAACCCCACCACCGTCGGGCTGCCGGCCGGAAGCGCTGCTCCGGCAATCGAGGGGGTGGAGTTCAGCGACCGTCAGACTGTCGTTCACATCGCCGTAGGTGCGGTCCGGGACGAGGCTATCGCCCTCCTACGCTCGTGGGCGGAGTGCGACGATCTCCAGGTGGTGGTCGCGTTCGCCGGCGTGGGGTTAATGCAATCGGCCGAGATCCTGTCGGCTCTCGGCGAGCGAATCGTTGCGTTCGGTCCGCCCAACGGCTTGCGGCCCGTGGCTGACTACCTCGTCGGTGCGGGCGTCAACGCGGTCACGTTTCTAATCGATGAAGCTGGGACCATCGTGTATCGATTCACATGGATCTCGCTTAAGTGGGCGGGGATGATCGACCGAGCGGTCGCTTCGTTCGCATCCACGGGAGAGATCCCCGGCGAGGCTCCGCAGGAAGCTGTGTACTGGTTCGACGACGTTCTTCGCTGGCCGGAGGTTCCCCTGACGACGCTGGACGGAGAGTCGGTGACTCTCACCGCCGGCAAGCCCAGACTGTTGTTCGAAGGATCCTGCGTGGAGAGCGGGCAGATGGCCGTCGTCCGCGAGGCGCTCGATGGGTTGCGAACCGAGTTCCCGCACGTGGAGTTCGTGCTGGTCGCCCACGTGTTGTCGGATGACACATCCATCGACATGTGGACCCATGCAAGAGCCCTCGGTCTCGCCGCGACGTTCGCAGGGTTTCAGGGAAGCGTGGACGCGTACCTTGAGGAATCCGTGGCGTACCACAGAGAGATCATCGGGAGCCTGACCGACTGCGCGGCGACCCACCTGCAGGGATGGCGCGTGTTCGTGGACGCCGATTCCCGGTTTGCTCGGGAGCTTCTCCTGCTGGCATCACCGATGATCCTCATCGTCGATGCCGATGGCCGCGTTGCCTTCCCACCGACAATTCTCGTTTCTTCCGCCGCTGGGGGCAACGCGCAGCTGCATCCGCAAGCAATCCCGGCGTTGCGGGCGATTCTCGAACAGCTCACTGAGCCGTAGACAAAGATGCTCTGCGGGGCGCCTTCGCACGGTGGCCCTGCCGATCTCGGGAGGTCGATCGATCCATGAAGAAGCGCATCGTTTGTGCGTTGGTGTTTGTCCCACTGTTTGCCATGGTCGCAGCTGGCACCAATCCGTTCGTGCAACTGCGCCCTTTTGAGTTGGACGACTGTGCCGAGATGGCCTGCGGGGAGATCGATGGCACATGGACGAGCTACGGCATGATGGAATCTCAGTCAGGCGGCGTAGGAAGCCCCATGATCGATGGGGTGTTCGACTGCCCCCGGAGCCAGCGGTTCGCCGCTCCCAGCCACTTGGAGATCGCCGAGTACGACTTTTGGCAACGTGGCAACGAGATGTGTTGTGAACTGACCTGCTATATCTACTGCACGATCTACTAGCTAAGGAGAATGTTCATGCACAGACGGCTGCCAAGGAGAATGCCATGGGCCCTAACTGCCTCGGCGGGTCTTTGCCTGTTGATGGGATGCGTCGCAATGGGAGCTTCCTGGGAGGATCTTCCCCCGTTTGCCTGGTCGGCCACCCATTTCACGCCGGCTACAATGGGTCTCCCCGTGGGAGCAACCGCCCCGGAGTGCGGTGGACGAGTTTGGCAGGGGAATAGAACGCTTCTCGTCGTGACCCGATCTGCCTTCGATCAGAAGCTTCTCCCGATCCTCGCCGAGTGGGCCCAGCTCGACAGCTTGGACGTGCTCATCGCTCCTGATCCGTGTGATTCAGCGTCCACCGCACGACTTCGAACCCTGGCAGGCGGGAACATCGAGATCCTCAGCAGCAACGATGCGCGTTCCTTCTACGCTTGCTTCGGCGTTGGCGAGCTTGTTCCGGCGATTACTTTCCTCATCGACGAACACGGGCAGATCGTTCACCGGCAAACGAGGTTGTCGCTGCGCTCAACCTCCGAACTCGAACCGGCGGTGTTGGCGTTTGCCTCCGGCAACCCTCTGCCCGAAGCGACGATCCCCGAACACCTCCTTGCCCAAGGCGAGCAAGCCCCGTGGCCGGATTTCGAACTCCAATCCCCTGACGGGGAGACGGTCTCCCTCGACGCCGGCCTCATTCGATTTCTGCTGAGCGGCGAGTACGTGGAAGGTCAGCAGGGAGCGATCGTCTTCGACGCGCTTGATGTTCTGCGAGGCGAGTATCCGCAGGTGGAGTTCGTGTGGCATCTACCGTACGTCGATGCCGCCGGGCACGAGGGAATCGCCCGGATGGCCGAGCGCGCGAACAATCTCTCTTGGGATCTGCTGTGGGGGAACCGTCCCGTGGATGACTACTTGGCGGAGAGCCTCGACCTTCTCGCCGTGTGGCGTCATGACGTCTCGAGCTACGCGGAGACGATCGCCGCAGGGTGGACCGTGGCGCTCGACCCGGGCTACCGTCTGCAGAGCTGGTGGCTGATCTACGGCGCCCCCACAGTGCTGATTCTGGACGGCGACGGCACCGTCTTGTTCCCGTGCAGCTTCTTCCTCGCCGACCATCGGACCGGAGAGCCTGTACTACATCCAGGAGCACTCGATGCGCTGCGAGAGGTACTCGATGGGGCGATCGAAGGAGGGGGGGATGATGCGTCATAGCGCGAGCTGGCAGCAAGGGGGGGCCGTTCTCATTCGAGGATGGACGGTCGCGCTCCTCTTGCTCATCGCTTTGGCGGTTGTCGCCTCGCCGCCCGTGCTCGGACCGGTTCTCCAACTGCAGCAACGCGATTGGAATTCAAGCATTGTCGGCCTCGCCATCGGCGAGCAGGTCCCCGCCCCGGTGTTCGCCCTCGGCGCCGGACACAGGGCCGTGGTCGTTGCCTCGCAAGCCCTG
>RXOA01000044.1 GCA_003979035.1 Candidatus Bipolaricaulota bacterium | reverse complement strand
GGGGAACACGCTGGTGCTTTCGGCGGAGTTTTCGCTTGGCGACCTTCTCGGCCTCGGCGACGAGGAGCCGGTTGCTGACGTGACCGAATAGAAAAAGGGTCTAGATTTTCCTGATGTACCCGAAGCGGGGCCTCTTCCGAGGTCCCGCTTCACGTTTGTCGGAGACGGAAACAGAAACGGTGGACGCGCCGGAATAGCAAGATCGAACCGACATCCGATAGCGCGTCCCACTAGCAAGATCCTGAATCTTGCGCTTCCGCCGGCCGACGGTTTCCGCGAACGCGAACAGTCATAGCGTCGGCCTGAGCAGCAGAATGCCCCTCTCTGCACCTACGGCCGACGTTCCCTTGACCGCCGTGCAGAGCGAACAACCGCCATCCGCGGAACGTTGCCCGGGTGGCGGCGCCTCGATCACGAACCGCGGGTGACCCTGACACGCCGCGGACAACACGGTTGGATGCTACGCGGATCTTTTTTCGGCGAAAGTGCGCTTCGAACCGCCGGCTTCCCGTTGCCCAAAGTGCCGTTTGGCACGACCTTTACCGCCTATGTTCGTTGGAAATATGTGTGTCTACGAGACCCAAAACGTGGACAAACAGGGCATTGCCGACGGTCGCCTGACTTGACACGGAGGCCATTGAGAGTCTAGGGTGGCAATGGTGAGGAAGTCACCGGAGGGGGTGAATCGAGGCAACCCCGGATTTATCGAGGGGGGTTGCGCGATAACCTAGAGAAGGAAGGACCGAGCCATTCCATATGGGAGGTGCAGCAATGAAGCACAGGTGGATAGTAACGGTGACGTTGGGAATGCTGCTCCTCACGTCGCTAGCCTGGGTTGTATTGGGAACGGACGCCGAGATCTACTTGGCGAGTGACAAAAACGGACAGAACAGGGTCACCAACCTTCAGGAAGGTGATGAGGTCTACATTATTGTCTATGATCCGGATGAGAACATCGATTGCGATGTCCGCGACAAGTTCTGGACGGACATCAAGATCATGGATCCCAAGACGGGCGCGTACATCAACTGGATGAGCCTTCCGGCGACCGACCCCGAGGATGATCTAGTCCCGATGACGATCGATTTGGGTTGGGAGCTCTACATCGAGGGGGCGATTCCGTATTTCGTCGACGGGACACTGCCTCATCGGGGTCACGAACCAGGCAACACCGCCGGCTCGAAACTCTTCGACTACATGGAAGAGACGGGCGCGGATACGGGGCTGTTCGTGTCCAAGCGGTCGTTCCAGATCGGCGCGCGCGTTGACTGGGATGATCCAGCGGACCACGCCCATGTGGTCGACAACACGGTGTACCCGTGGGCGGAAGGATTTCATCCGACAGAGTTCCACGGCGGCGGGTTCGGCTACTGGTTTGGCGCGGCTCGCGGCCTTGTGATCACGGAAGACATCGTTGACCCGGATGACTTGGAGTTCCTGTTCCCGTGGATGATGCCGTTCGTGATGTGGTACGAATGGCGATTCGCGCCGAGCGTTCTCCCGCCGCCGTGGCTGGAGCCGCACGGCTTCGAGTTCGAGTTTGCCTACGTCCGCGGCCGGTTCGAGAACATGGACACTCTGGTGGTCATGTATCAGGACCAGAACGACGAGACGGATGTTGCCGTCGGGATGGCCAAGATCGATGACCACGAGGCGACCCTGTCTTGGGATCAGGAGATCTACAAGGACGCCAACGCTTCGGCGACGATCACCGTGGTCGATTGGGACGAGAACCTCAACTGCAACGAGGTGGAGTGGGTCCCGGTGTTCATTCTGATCAACCCGGGCTCGTGGATCCCGGTGGATAGCGTCCTGCTTGCGCCGGATCGTGTCGGGGAAGGCATCAGCCCCACGAATTTCTGCATGTTCAAGACATGGGGCGGGGTCGACCCCGATGACGGCACGGGCGTTGCGATCCAGGATGCGATTGCGCCGACATGGGGCAGCTATCCGATGGACGGCGAGGCGCTGCGCTGGTACAACATATACCACAGCGGGTTGCCCGCGATCGATCTGGGCAACAAGCAGCCTGTGCTTGACGGCGCGTACTACGTCCAATATGCGACGCCGGTCAACGATGACGTTGATCTGGATTGGCTGAACGTCAATTACTTCGACACGGAGAACCCCGACGGCTTCTGTCGCGTGTCGTTCTACGCGCAGGAGACGGGCGTCAACACCGGTGTGTTCCAGCTGAATTTGAACAGCATTCTCGATGACCTCGGGTTCAACAGCCTGCGAGTACGCGACGTGCTTGTGGCCTACTATCTGGACCCGAACGACGAGGACGACTTCAAGCTCGCCCCGGCGTACATCGAGGAATGGAACCACTCGCTGGTCAGCTTCACGGATGCCGATCGCAACGACCAAGAGGAATACTGGCTTGGCCGCGATCCGATCTACATCCAGGTGATTGACTCCAACGCCAACGTGGATCCGTGCTGCCCCGAACAGGTTGTCGTTCATGTGTGCGACGTGCACAACGAGGACGACTACGAGTGGTTCATCCTTGACGAGACCAGCTCCAACAGCCCGGTTTTCTTCACCAACGCCGGCTACGAGTTGCGCCCCGTGTGGGATGCGCTGGGCATCGGGGAGACGCTAGGCACTTTGGTTGGACTCGGTGGATTCCAGCTGTGGCCGGACAACTGGCAGCTGGAAGCCTACAACGAGGATGACATCTACGTTCGCTACAACGACGTCTACTACGCCGACGACATCACCGGGATGCAGGGGCTGGGCGACGCAAATCCGGAGACGGCAATGCCGCCGACGATTGACCGTATTCGCGTAGCCAACGACGTCTCGTTCGACGTGATGCACATCGGCGATACCCAGGTGTACGACGGCCAAACCGTCAACATGTACTTCCTGGATCGCCAGGGCAATCGCGTCAGCGGATACGTCAACAGCGACTGCATCTTTGTCGAGGTGATCGATCCCGATCAGGACGAAGATCAGCGTCGTCGCGAGCGGATCGATGGTTGGTGGGATGGCGGCCAGAACTGGCCGTTCGGACCGCTCGCTCTGAACCCGTTTGTTTGTGAGGGGTTCGAGCGTGTGTTCTGGCATCCGGCCAACTGGTTGCTCGGCGACACGAACATCTTCGGCGACGAGCCGGTGCTGGACGGCGAGCTTCCCACTCAAGAAGGCCCACCGGAAAGCGTCTCGGCTTCTCCGCAGATCTACGTGCTCAACCCCCGCAACGGGCGATGGGCGGCGGTCGACCTGATGGAGAGCGGCGTGGCGTCGGGGATCTTCCGTAGCGTGATCTGCATCGACCTGACCAGCGTTTACACCTGCGTTCCAACGTTGGGTGTGCTGCCGGGCGATACGGTCATCGCGGTGTACAGAGATCCGTCCAACCACAGCGACTCGGCTTGGATTTCGATCAAGGTCGGCATCGGCGGTGGCGGAACGCCTCCGTCTCAAGCTTCCTCGACGATGTTTGTCGATGAGACAGGCGCCGACGTCGCGAGCTACACCGATGTGGACATGGTTTACGTTAAGGTCATCGATCCGTCGCATGCCGGAGCAGCGGCACTGCTTGACGCAGTGGAGATTGCAGGGATCACCTACGATCTCGAGCCGCTTGCCGGCGCGACGAGCGACACGTTCATCACCGAAGGACTCGACTTGATCCTGGTGGCCGGTGAGCAAATCACGGCAACCTACACGGATCCGACCGATCCGACGGATACGTCGTCCGATACCGTAAGTATCGTGGCGTCGGTACTTGACGTGACTGGATTCACGGTGACCCCGAACCCGTTCGAGGATGAAGTGACCTTTGGCTACGAAGGATCCGGAGTGGCGCAAGTCTTCCGGGTTGATGTGTACAACGTGGCCGGTGACCTTGTCTGGAGAGCCGAGGAAGAGAACGTGACCGAAGTCATGTGGGACGGTGCAGGGGCCGCAAAGGGCGCCTACATCTACATCATCACAGTGACCGATGGCACGGAAAGCTTCACCGGCAGGGACGTGTTCGTCAAGAAGTAAGGAACGAGTGAGGTGGCCGGCGCCCCCCGCGGGCGCCGGATCATCCCCTATAGGAGAACCTTACTTAAAGGGGGTAAGAACGAGATGAAGCGAGTGATCGGGCTTACTCTGGCGCTCATCGTGGTCTTCGCCGGCGTTGCGATGGCTGATGGTGTGGGGGCGTTCAGCGCCTTCGAAACCGGAGTCGGCGCGCGAGCGTTGGCCATGGGTGGAGCGTTTGTGGGCATCGCAGATGATGCCATGGGCCTGTATTGGAACCCTGCTGGGTTGGGTGCGCTCAATGACACCCGGTTGGCGGGGATGTCGACGAATCTTTACGGTCTTCCGACCGACCTGACGCACCAGTACGTGGGTGTGACGACGAGTGTGTTCAACATCGGCGTCGGCCTTGCGTGGGAGCGC
>RXOA01000043.1 GCA_003979035.1 Candidatus Bipolaricaulota bacterium | reverse complement strand
GTGCGGCAGCATCAACAACGATCAGCGCTCGGCGCGATGTCCGGCAAGGTCCCGCAGCTGGGCCGGATTCCCGACGGGTGCATTTTTGCGGCCCGGTGCCCGCTGGTGCTGGCGCGGTGTCTCCACGAACGGCCGACGCAGCGGGTGGTGAGGAGTGGGGCCGACCGGCGGACGGTGAGGTGTCATCGCTGGGAAGACATGCGGGATGATCCGACGTTGCTGCGGGACGCTTGGCGGGGGGAAGCGTCGCCCCATGAGCGAGGTCCGGCGTCGATTGAAGAGGAACTGCTGAACGTGGACCGGGTGGAAACCGTCTTTCGTCTTGGCCCGCGGCGTGGCGGGAGAGGAAACGCGATCCGCGCGGTCGATGGGGTTTCGCTCGGCGTTTCCTCCCGAGAGACGCTGGGGGTTGTCGGCGAGAGCGGCAGCGGGAAAACGACCCTGGCACGAACGATTCTCGGATTGGATCGCTCATCCGCAGGTCGGATTCTCTTGCTTGGCGAGCTCTTGCAGCCCTCACTGTCGCGGCGCCCGCTCCGGATCTTGAGGTCCGTGCAGGCGGTGGCACAGCATCCGGATGAGGCACTGAATCCCTACCGGCAAGTCGGACGCGCACTTGAGCGTCCGCTTCGGCGACTTGCTGGCGTGCGCCGGCGAGCTGTTCGGCAGCGCGTCGTCGAGCTGCTCGAAGATGTCGGCCTTTCGGACGAGTCTGCCCTCCGTTGGCCTTGGCAGCTTTCCGGGGGGGAGAAGCAGCGGGTGGCAATCGCCCGAATGCTGGCGGCACAGCCGCGGGTCGTTCTGCTGGATGAACCGACCTCAGCGCTTGATGTTTCCGTTCAGGCAAGACTTCTCAATCTCCTTGTGCGTCTTCAGCGGCGCGATGATCGGGCCATGCTGTTCATTAGCCACGACTTGGCGGTGATCAGCTACCTCGCCGACCGAATCGTCGTCTTGTACCGGGGGCGAGCCATGGAGGAAGGGATGACGGGAGACGTTCTTCTACCACCGTATCATCCGTACACCGAGCTCCTTCTGTTGTCGATCCATGGCGCTGTGGCGACGAGCAAGCCGGCAGCCGGCGGTCGATCTCCCGAATCTCGCGTCGGCGGGGGCATCGGGTGTCCGTTCTCGGACCGATGCCCCCATGAGCGGGAAGTGTGCAAGATCGAGGCCCCGCCTTGGCGGCGGTGTTCATCAACCCATCGCATTTATTGCCATCTCGAGATCGACGCGCTTCCGCGAGAATCGGCTTTCGGGGGAGGCGGGTGATGACCATGCTTGCTCATCTCGCGAAGCGTCTCGCTCTTCTGCTTCTCACCATTCTGATCACGACCGTGATCATCTTCGCGGTGACCCGCCTTCTCCCCGGAGACGTCGCCCGCGTGATCCTTGGTCGTGAGGCGAGCGAGGAAGCGGTGAGCGCACTTCGTGAGGAGTTGGGACTAGACGATCCGGCGATCGTTCAATACGCACGATGGTTTGGCGGCTTTGTGGGCGGGAATTGGGGCAAAGCCTACAGCACGGGGACTTCGATCCGTCCGTTGGTGATGGATCGCCTCGCCAATTCACTGATGCTTGCCGCCGTCGCGCTGGTCTTGGCGATTCCTTTCTCCGTCATGCTCGGAGTGCTTGCCGGCATCCGTCAGCGCACAGTGGTCGATGCGGCGGTCAGCATCGGTGCGCTATCGGTGGTGGGATTGCCGGAATTTGTCACCGGTGTGGTATTGATCGAGCTTTTCGCGCACACATTGCACCTGCTTCCGGCGACGTCTTCGCTGTCTCCGGGTGCATCCTTCGCGGAGGCGTTGCCGTTTCTCTGGCTGCCGAGTTTGACGGCGATGTTCGTGCTCGTCGGATATGTTTCGCGGTTGACGCGGGCCGGGGTGATCGAGCAGCTGAAGCGACCCTACATTCGTACCGCCGTATTGAAAGGGCTCCCGTACCCAGTTGTCGTGGTGCGGCATCTGCTCCGGAATGCGCTGTTGCCGACCGTCACCGTCGTTGCAATGAGTGTCTCGTGGCTGGTAGGAGGGCTCATTGTCATCGAGAACGTCTTCAATTATCCGGGGGTGGGGCGGTTGTTGCTGTTCGCGATCGACCGCCGTGATATTCCGCTTCTCCAAGCGATCGCCGTGATTCTCGTGGTCGTGGTCGTGATTTCCAACGCGGTTGCCGATCTTGCCTATGGGGTGCTCGATCCCCGAACGCGTATCCGCTAACCGAATCCGCCATTGCGGAACGCGATCGCGGGAGGCTATAGTCGCATTCTGAAAATGACTGCAAACGAAAGGATCGACACTGACGCTGTTTTCCGCGAACATCCATTTGTGCGCGAAATCCTCGATCGACTGGCTGAAGGTGGGCACGAAACGTTTCTTGTCGGGGGCGTGGTGCGCGATGGGCTTCTTGCGGCGTGGGGGGAGGATGCTGTTCGATTCCCGCCGGCAGATGTCGATGTGACGACGTCTGCGGCGCCGGTTGAGATCCGGCGGATCTTCGCCGGACAGAAGATGGTCGACGTCGGGGAACGATTCGGCGTGCTTGTGATCGTCGGCCCCCGAGGCACCGCGGTGGAAGTTGCGACGTTTCGCAGCGAAGGTGGATACGACGGCCGTCGTCCGACAGCGGTCCGCGTCGCCGGAACCCTGGAAGAGGATGTCAAGCGCCGTGACCTGACGATCAACGGGCTCGCCGCCACGGTTGAGGGGAGGGTGATCGACCGCGTTGGCGGTGTCGAGGATCTCCGAGCAAGACGGATTCGAGCAATCGGCGATCCGAGGATCCGCTTTTCAGAGGACTACCTCCGCATGCTTCGGGTGGTGCGATTCGCCTGCCAGATCGGCGGAGAAATCGACCCGGAGACCGCCTCGGCGATTCGTGATGTTGCGCACTGCATTCCGCAAATCGCTTGGGAGAGAATCCAGACCGAAGTGCTGCGCACCCTGGAGCTGCCCACGTCGGCGCGCGGCATCGAGCTGCTCGACGAACTCGGGCTGCTGGCGGAAATCGTTCCCGAGGTCAGCGCTCTTCACGGTGTTCCTCAATCGGAGCTGTACCATCCGGAAGGCGATGTCTTTGTGCACACGATCCTTGCCGTGAGGGTGGCCGATGCATTTGTTCGAGACCCGATCGTCAAACTGGCAATCCTGCTCCACGACATCGGCAAGCCAGCGGCGCTCCGGAACCACCAGGGAACCCACATGGGCGGGCATTGTCTGATCGGTGCGAAGATGGCGATGGTCGTTGCGGGACGTTTGAAGTTGACGAGACGGGATACCCACCGCTTGTCCTTCCTGATTCGTCAGCACATGAGAGTCGCCGACTTCCCTCGAATGGGGCGAGGTCGCCAGGTGCGTTTCCTTGCCTCCGACGAGCGGCCGAATGAGACCTTGATTGCGCGAAGGTATCCGCTGTTTCTGGAGTTGCTTCAAGTGCTCATTGCGGATTGCGAGGCCTGCGCGCATCACGCCTTGGGATGGGCACCGATCCTTGCTACGGTCAATGAGGTGGCCGAACACATCGATCGAGTCGGGAGCTTGTCCAAGGCTCGCGAGCTGTTCGATGGACATGATCTGATGTCAATGGGGATTCCGCCGGGACCTGTTCTCGGCGACGTGCTTGCCGCCGTGCACGACAGGATCCTCGCCGGCGAAATCTCGACCGAGGAGCAAGCGCGGAATTGGGTGGCGGGCGAACTGGAGCGAAGAAAGGCAGAGACGGAAACCCTTTCCTGAGGGGACATCCGCCCTACAACACCGAGACCTCTTCCGATAGGCTTCTTCAGCAGTCTGAGGGGGACGTGATCGGCTCGGCACACAAGAACGAATCGGTGGTGAGAACGCAATGGGGATACCGCTACAGATCAGCAAAGACCTCCAACTGGACCTTGAAGACATCATCGGGCAGTGCATCGCGATCCTGGGAATCCGCGGATCGGGCAAATCGAATACGGCAGGCGTCATCTTCGAAGAACTTCTGCGGAACAACTACCCGTTGTCGATCATCGACATCGATGGGGAGTACTTCGGTCTCAAGGAGAAATACGAGATTCTTGTCGTGGGAACCGGCGAGGGTGTCGAAATCGAAGTCGACCCCGGGTGCGCGCGTGAAGTGGCCGAGATCAGCATGGAGAAAAATGTTCCCGTCGTTGTTGACCTGAGCGGGTTCCTCTCCGAAGAGCGGACGGAGTTTCTGCGGGAGTACCTAACGGCGCTTTGGACGCTTGCCGGCAAGCTTCGCCGTCCGTACATCATCGGAATCGAAGAAGCTCATGAGTTCATTCCACAGGCTGTTCGCGGCCCAGTCAAGGAATTGGTGACGCGGGTTGCGCTCCGCGGACGAAAACGCGGCCTCGGCGCGATCATCATCTCGCAGCGAAGTGCAAAGGTGGAGAAGGACGTTCTCAGTCAGGCCGGAATGTTGTTCCTCCATCGGGTGGTGCACGAGGCCGACATGCGTGTCTACAGCGAGATCCTTCCCTGGCGAAAGACGGAAGTCAAAGAGATCATTACCGGACTGGAAACAGGGGATTGCGTCTTTGTGAACGGCGACTCGGTCCTCCCGATCTACGTTCGCGAGCGGGAGACATTCCACGCGGGGTTCACGCCATCGCTTGATGTCGTTGTCACGCCGGAGTTGCGCCAAGTCAGTCAATCGATTCTTGAGGTTCTCGAGCGGGCAAAGAAGGCGGGACAAGGGAGGAAATCGGAAGCGGATGCCCTTCGTGAGCGAATCGAGGAGCTGATGTCTCTCATCGGGGAGCGAGACGGACGGATCCAGGAACTGGAGGAAGTCGCTCGGACGCTTGGATACATCCGTGTCGAGGTCCAGTCGACGGAGGATGTGGGAGTGGCTTCCGCGCACGCGCCGAGACGCTATCTGGAGGAACCGTCATCCGAAGAGGAGGTTGCCGAGATTGCCGCACCGCCTGCTGGCGAAGAAAGGGAGTATCGAACCTTGATGCTCCAACCGCCGGAGCATGTGATTGACATTCCAATGGAGGATGAGAACGTTCTTCCGCCCGCCGTACGGCGGCAGATCGAGCGAATCGTGCAACGAATTTCGCGAACAAGCCTCGTCCATCGTCGAATGCTTGCGTTTGCGTTGAGCCATGCGCCGAATTCGTACTCCGTGGAGCAAATCGCAGCGTGGATCGATTGCGCCGCCGGCGTCATGCTTGATGAGCCTCCACGCCAGTTTCTCGACATGGGCCTCATCGTCCAGGAGCGAAGGGCAGGTTCATTGTATTATCGAAGCGACCTGAACGGGTTCGTGAACCGCGAATTCCGCATCTATGAACCGGATTTGCGTGCGGATGACCTTCGTGCGATTGTATCCGGGCTGAGAGCAGGGATTTGTGGTGTAGGAGCTATACCTCAATTAGTTTAACTTTACGGCACATCGACTCAAAGTAAGCCGTTTGACCGCGCACGCGATCTCTGCTACAATCCTGTTGGCAAGAGGGAAAGGAGGCAGGGGTCGTGAAGCTCAAGATTGTCGAGCGGCACACATCTTCCAGTGAGGCGTTGCGAGCCTACGTCGTGGAAAAGACAGAGGGGCTCGAACGCTACTTCGACGGCATGATCAGTGTGGACGTCGTTCTATCCGTGGAAAAAGAGCGCCAGATTGCCGATTTTCACGCTCACTTGACCAATCGCAAAGTCGTCGCGTCGCATGAAGTGTCCACGGACATGTATGCTTCAATCGACGGGGCGATTGACAAGCTTCGAAGGCAGCTTGTGAAGTACAAAAGCCATCTTCAAGAGACGAGGGACCGCAGTCCCGTTCAGGAGAAGATGGCGTCCTCCGAAGATGTGCCCGGGACAGGCGAGCCGAAGAGCATCATTCGAACGGACACCTACTTCCGGAAACCGATGCTCCCTGAAGAGGCGGCGTTGCAGCTTGAAGCGATCGAGAAAGGATTCCTTGTCTTCATCAACGCGGAAACGGATCAGGTAAACATCATTTACCATCGAAGGGATGGGAATTACGGACTAATTGAACCGAGACTCTAAGACGTGAACGAACCTGTGGATCATGGTGTGAGAGTATTGTCCCTGTTCTCAGGGAGCCTGGCCAGTCAAGTGGCCACGGAGCTTGTCGCCCGACTTCCTCAAGTCGAGGAAGTCTGCCTTCTTCACTTCCGGGGTCCGCTGTTCGAGGAGTTGGACCACTTCCGAGAGACGCTCAAGCTTGACTGGGCGAACATGAAGTATCGAACCCAATCCCTGAAGCGGGAAGTCCGGCAATTGGTGAGCACCCCCACCGGGGAGCCGTTTTCGATTGCTCGAACGTGCTTCAGCTGCCGCAGCTTGCTGCTCACGCGAGGGGTGCGGTACATGGAGAGGATCGGAGCGCAATTCCTTGTGACCGGCGAAGTCGCCGGCGAGCACGGCCTATCGGTGGACGACCTTGCCCTGATTGCCGCCCGACTGGGAGCATCCGGGCGAATTTTCCGGCCGCTTTCGGCGAAGCTTCTTCCGCCGCTAGATCCGGATGTGCAGGGGGTCATCGGGAGTGAAACTTCCTTTGCTTGGACAGCCGAAGATGCAGACGCGCTCGAGTCGCTGGCGAACGAGATGGGTATCTACACGGCAAGTGGCGCACCTTGCCGAACTCGCTGCAAATTGATGCGCCCCGGATTCGGGGAGCGGTTGACGAACCTTTTTCGCGAAGAAGGGTTTACGCTCAATGGGCTCAAGCTGCTGGATTTCGATCTTTACTACAAGCTTCCTCCCGATGTGAAGATCGTTCTCGCCATCTCGGAGGAAGAAAAGCGTGCGCTCCAGAATCTGTTTTTCCCCAACGATTTGCGTGTGTATCTTGCATCCTGTCAGGGGCCGATGGCCCTTGTCCGGACAGCGTGGGAAGAGAAGTCGGGAAACGAGGTCGCACGAATTATCGAAGTGGCGGCACGAATCGCCGCTACCCACGGCGATGTGGGACAACGTGCTTCGATTGTCGCGAAGTATCGGTTCGAGAACGAGGATGAGACCTCGCAGCTTACCGTGCAGCCCTTCGAAACCCCCGCGGAAATTGCCAGGCACTGCATCGGTGTTCAGTGTTGATGGATCTGCTCGCGCTCAGGGGTTGAGGAGCGCTTCTCGAAGCTGTACACTCTCAGGAATCAAAGTGGCGGGGCGTTGAAGCATCTGTGCATGGTGCTCCACTTCCCAGAGCAAAGGGTTTTGCCGGAATCCCTTGTCGTCAAATCAGGGGAGGCTATGCCTTTTTATCGGTACGAGTGCGATGGGTGTGGGGCCAAGTTCAAGGTGCTGCAACAGAACGGCGATCGATCGGTTGCGATCTGCCCGGAATGTGGGCAGGAAGCAAGCCGTCGGCTCTTGCCGCGTGTTGGAGTCATCTACAAGGGCGGCGGATACTACACAACGGATCGTCGCGATGGCAAGCGAACTGGAACATGACCGGACGAGCATCCCAGATCAACAGGATGATGTGGCGCATCCCGAGCAGGTCGATTCAAGGCGGAATGTGGGGTGCGTTGTCGGGGATTGTCGTCAGCGGCGGTGCCGCTGTTCGGCGGGAGTGTGAGGGAGGATCGATTGATTTCCGGGGATGACATCAAGCGTGTCAAGCTACAACTGGCTTCGCCATCGGTGATGATTGGATGGTCTCACGGCGAAATCACCGAATCCGAGACGATCAACTACCGGACTCATCGAGCCGAACGGGGTGGTCTCTATGCTGAGGAGATCTTCGGTCCCGACAACGACTACGAGTGCGCATGTGGAAAGTACAAGGGCAAGAAATACGAAGGGATTACCTGTGAGAAGTGCCACGTCCTTGTCACCGATTCTTCGGTGCGCCGGGTCAATATGGCCCACATCTCGCTTGCCAGCCCCGTCGTTCATTTCTGGTTCTTGAAGGGAGTCTCAAGTCTCTTAAGTCGTCTGCTCGGGATGAAGAAGCGGGAGCTTCATCGCATCGCCTACTACGAAACGGAACCGATCGAAGAAAGCGTATGGGTCGTAACGTCTTCGGACAACAAGGAAGTCCGCGTTGGGGAAATGCTTTACGGCACCGAAGTCGATGTGCTGACGAAGGCGTTCTCGTTCGAGGTTGAGCAGGCGTACTTCGTTTCCGACGCCCCCCGTGTGGTTGCCGAAGATGGGGGCCGCGTGACGCTCGAAGAGCGCAAGCTGACAAGTGGTGAACCTGTCCGCACCGTGGTTATCGGAGCGCAGGAGTATCCGATTGTCGGCGATGTTCAGATCCTGCTAGAAGACGGTGATGAGATTGAGGAAGGCGCCATTATCGCCGAGCGCTGCGCCGGAGATGTTTGTGCGAAAACCGCGTTTGACATGCTTGTGGACCGATACGGCGAGGGCGTCGAAGGCGAGGTTCTCGATCGGGAGATCCTTGATACGCTCGTGTTCCTGGTCACACGGATCAAGAACCCTGACGTACCGCTGAAGCCGGGCGAGACCCTAACTTATCTGTCCAAGCGTGCGTACGAGCGCGTGTACCCTGATGGTTTTGTCGCGATGACAGGTGCAGGGGGCCTGAAAGGGCTTCTTGAGGTGCTTGATCTTGACGAGCTTCACGAAGATCTGACGGAACGGATTCGCACCGAAACGGCAGAAGGAAACCGCCGCCGATACATCAAGCGGCTTGAAGTGGTCGATCAGCTCCGTGACTCCGGCAACAGCCCGTCGGACATGATCCTTGACGTCATCCCGGTGCTTCCACCGGCATTGCGGCCGATGATCCAGCTCGAAGGTGGAAAATTCGCGACCACAGATCTGAACGATCTTTATCGCCGAATCATCAACCGCAACAACCGTCTCAAGAAACTCATCGATATGGGAGCGCCGGAAGTCATCCTCCGCAATGAGCGCCGCATGCTGCAAGAAGCGGTCGATGCCTTGATTCACAACGAGAAGAAGGAGAACCCGATTCGTGGTCGCGACAACCGGCCCTTGAAGTCGATGTCGGAGCGGATACACGGGAAGCACGGACGTCTGCGACGCAATTTGCTTGGGCGCCGTGTGGATTATTCGGGGCGTGCCGTGATCGTCGTCGATCCCAAGCTGAAGCTCTCTCAGTGCGGTATCCCGAAGAAGATGGCGCTCGAGCTGTTCAAGCCGTTTATTCTTCACCATCTTGAGACCACGACTTTCTCGGATTTCGACGAGATCAAGAACCGAGCGATGCGCGGCGAAATGCCGGAAGTCTGGGATATTCTCGAGAAGCTGATCAAGGATCATCCCGTTCTTCTCAATCGCGCGCCGACACTGCATCGTCTGTCGATGCAATCGTTCGAGCCGATCCTGGTCGATGGAGAAGCGATTCACATACACCCGCTGGTGTGTCCGCCGTACAATGCCGACTTCGATGGCGATCAGATGGCGGTTCACCTTCCCCTCTCAGAAGAAGCGATCCGTGAGGCTCGAGAGCTGATGGCTGCACCGCGTAACATTCTTTCTCCTTCGAGCGGCGAGCCTCTCAGCCTTCCCACGCAGGATCCGATTTACGCCTACTACTACCTGACGTTGCTGGATGAGAGGAGCAAGGGTGCCGGTATGGCGTTCCGCGACCTTGATGAGGCGCTCCGAGCCCACGAGAGTGGGTTCCTGGATCTCCACAGTCCGATACGGATTCGCATCGACGGCAAGATCGTCGAGACGACGCTCGGACGGGCGGAACTGAACGCGGTCGTCCCTGAGGAAATCCGTGACTACAACAAGGTCATGGACCGGCGCGCGATCCGGAAGCTGGTGATGGAATGCCACAGTCAGTTCGGCTGGGCGCGCGCTTCCGAATTGCTGGATAGTTTGAAGGATCTTGGCTTCCGGTACGCGACCCAATCCGGCCTGACGATTTCCATCAAGGACTGTCTGATCCCACCGAACAAGGAAGACATCGTCAAGACATCCTACTCCGCTGTGCAGAGGATCAACCGGCTGTACGAGATGGGGCTGGCAACGGAGAAGCAACGGCAGGAAGCTGTGATTCGAATTTGGCGGAAGACCGTTGACGAGGTCGAGGACGCGACGATGGCCAACCTGCGAACTGATCCGTATAACCCGGTCTTCGGGATGGTGAACTCGGGCGCTCGAGGTGGTCCGGACCAAGTGAAGCAGTTGTGCGGGATGCGCGGACCGATGGCCGGACCCTCGGGAGAGATCATCGAGATGCCGGTTATCTCCAATTTCCGCGAAGGCTTGGACATGATGGAGTATTTCATCTCTACGCACGGCGGACGAAAGGGAGCGGCCGACACGGCGCTCAAGACCGCCGACTCCGGCTATCTCACCCGACGCTTGGTCGATGCTTCATCCGATACGATCAGTCGAGAAATAGACTGCGGCACGACGCAGGGTGTCGAAATCGATCCGCTGAGATACGGAAAGAACGACATCATGGAGACGATTGAAGAACGGGTCTACGGCCGGGTTGCCAGCCGCCCGATCCTCAACCCGAAGTCGGGAGAAATTCTTGTTGAAGCCAATCAGTGGATCACCCGCGATCTTGCGGAGTTGATCGGGACGCTGGAAGTGGATCTCCCGGTGGGAACCGGGAAGAAGGCGGAGCGGCTTCTTGGGACCAAGAGCGTCTCAGATGTCCGCGACCCCGAGAGCAATCGGGTTCTGGTCCAAGCGGACGAAGTCCTGACGACGCGTCTGATTGAGATGCTCCACACGGCGAAGATCACCTCGATTCGCGTTCGTCCCCAGATTCTCATTCGTTCTCCAATGACATGCGAGACAGTGAATGGTGTCTGCCAGCTGTGCTACGGATACGACTTGAGTCAACACAGACCGGTCGAGTTGGGGACCGCTGTGGGAGTCATCGCTGCCCAGTCGGTTGGCGAGCCGGGAACTCAGCTGACAATGCGAACGTTCCATACCGGCGGGGTCGCCGGGGAAGACATCACGCAGGGGTTGCCGCGTGCCGAGGAGTTGTTCGAAGCGCGCAAGACGATCAAGAGTGGCCAAGAAGCCGGAATTGCTCCGATCGACGGGCACGTTGCCAGCGTGACACCGCTTGCGAGCGGGCTGGATGAGGTCGAGATCGTCGGAGAATTGCGAACGCTTCGTCTGCCGTCGCAGATCGTGCGTGCCGAAGCAGGCGCGGACATGACGGTCGACGAGCTGATCAACGCATCGAGCCCATGTGCCGGAGAAGTGTACTTGATCGGTACAGGCGCCGAGCGAGAGCTTCTCGTTCTTGACACGGCAGGCGGAGATCGTGCCTATCTTCTCCCTTCGGGCGTGGCTCCCAATGTCAAAGACGGAGATCGTGTGGAAGCCACGGAGGCAATCACGGAACGATTCCATGTCGAGGCCGTGGTTGCCGATCGCGGAGGGACCATCGTGGTCCCGGAGGATCGGGAACGCGTTTTCCAGCTTGTAAGCGGCGGCGGTGAGATTCAGGAATATGAGATCGCCTTTGGCGCGAGAATGATGGTCGAAGCGGGAGCGAAGGTTTCCCACGGGGATCAGCTCACCTCTCGATCGAAGCCGATCTTTATCGCCGCAGAGGGGGACGGAACGGTCGCGGTCCTTGAGGATCGGATTCTTGTCTACAACCCTGACGGCCGAGGAATGCGGATTCCGTTGAGTTCGGATCTCACGCCGCTCAAGTCGTACGGGGATCCGGTACGCGAGGGAGAGCGGGTCATCCGTTTGGAGATCCCGAATACGGACACGGTGTATGTCGAGTCGATCGAAGATGATGGCCTGTTGGCCCAGGTCGCGATTCGCCCCAAGAGCGTGGTAGAGATCGACATGATGGCTACCGTCCGTGCCGGCGACAAAGTCAGCGAAGGAGATCTGCTCACCAAGGGAGTGGTTTCTCCGCACTCTCTTCTTGACCTCGCCGGCGTCATGAAGACGAGGCACTATCTGATTACGGAGATTCACAAGGTTTACAAAGCGCAGGGCGTGGACATCAATGACAAGCACCTCGAGGTGATCATCCGTCAGATCTTGAACAACGTCAGGGTGACGGACCGCGGGGATTCGTGTTTCCTGATCGGTGATCTGGTGATGCTTGAGGAGTTCCGCGCCGAGACCAACCGGCTTGTGCAATGGAATCAAGACATGGCGCGGTTGCGTCAAGAATCGCTGGGGCTATCGCTTGCCGAGGATGTGGCAGTCGCCGGACGCTTGCTGGCCGCGGCCGGGGATCCGCTGACGCCTGAGATCCTGGTGCTGGCTGAGCGGGAGAGCGTGGCGCAGATCCGCGTAGCGCGCGAAGATGAAGTCGTCGATGTGCCGCTTGAGGACAAGGCGCTTCCCGCTGGCGAGCGCGAGTTGCTCCGGATCTCTCGCGCGGCGCTTCAGACCAAGGGTTGGCTTTCGGCGGCCTCGTTCCAGCGTACGACCAAAGTCCTTGCCGAAGCATCGCTGCGTGGAGAGGTCGATGATCTTCAGGGGTTGAAGCCAAGCATCATTGTTGGAAAGAGAATTCCGGCCGGCACCGGGTTCAAGCACCCAGTGCCGACAAGCAGTCTGGAGGAAGACAAGAGTATTGCCAGTGACATCTAATGCGAATCTGATGCGGCTTGACAGGGTTTTCGCTCCTTCCTATAATCCGCGTCGAACTTGAGGAGGAACATGCCGACGATTAACCAGTTGGTGCGGTTGGGCCGCAAGCCCAAGGCAAAAAAGTCCAAAGCTCCGGCACTTGTGTCGTGTCCACAGCGGCGCGGCGTTTGCACGCGCGTTTACACACGCACGCCCAAGAAGCCGAACTCGGCGCTACGAAAAGTGGCACGCGTGCGGCTAAGCAACGGTAAAGAAGTCACCGCGTACATCGGTGGAGAAGGGCACAACCTGCAGGAGCACTCGATGGTCCTGGTTCGCGGAGGACGTGTGAAAGACCTCCCAGGTGTCCGGTATCATATCGTGCGTGGGACAATGGACTCTGAGGGCGTCGATGGCCGACAGCAAGGGCGCTCGAAGTACGGAACCAAGAAGAGCGGCTAGGAGGAATGATGCAACTACCCGGTCGCGATGTTCGCCCTGATGTTCAGCACAATAGCAGGCTGATCGGCAAACTCACGAACTACGTGATGAGTGATGGCAAGAAGACAGCGGCGGAGAGAATCGTCTGCGATGCAATGGCTCGGATTGCCGAGCGCTCAGATGAACCCGCTCTGGACTTGTTCAGTACGGCCATCACGAATTGCTCGCCTCGGCTCGAGGTGCGCACTCGGCGCGTCGGTGGTGCGAACTACCAAGTTCCATACGAAGTCCCCCCTGATCGCCAGATCGCGTTGGCGTTGCGATGGATTGTGAAGGCCGCTCGAGATCGCGGCGAAACAACCATGGCCGCCCGGCTGGCGAACGAGATCCTTGATGCCGCCCGCAAAGAAGGCAAAGCGTTCAACAAGCGGCTCGACGTTCACCGTATGGCAGAAGCAAACCGTGCGTTCGCGCACTATCGCTGGTAGTCTTGTCGCGGTGTCTTCCCGGAGTTGTTGAGGTAGCCATGTTCGATGCCCGTTCGATTGCCACAGGCAAGATTCGGAATATCGGCATCATGGCCCACATCGACGCCGGGAAGACGACCACCACCGAGCGGATCCTGTTCTACTCCGGGCGCACGCATCGCATGGGGGAAGTCCACGAGGGTGATACCGAAATGGACTGGATGGCCCAGGAGCGAGAACGCGGCATCACGATCACGTCGGCGGCAACTACGTGCCCTTGGCTGGATCATCAGATCAACATTATCGATACCCCCGGTCATGTTGACTTTACGGCCGAAGTCGAGCGCTCTCTCCGCGTCTTGGACGGAGGGGTTGTCGTTTTCTCGGGCGTGGAAATGGTGGAGTCACAGTCGGAAACCGTATGGCGTCAAGCGGATCGATACAACGTCCCGCGAATCGCGTTCGTCAACAAGCTCGATCGCGTTGAATCCAGCTACGAAGAAACCGTGCAGATGATCGAGGAGCGGCTTGGCGTCACCACGGCCGTGCTCCAACTTCCGTTTCGCAATGATGAACGTCGTCTTGTGGGAATGATCGATCTGGTTCGGCGCGAACTGGTCGTGTGGAGCACAGAGGACCAAGGAACCACCTTCACCTCGCAGCCCATTCCCGAGAAGCTTCGTGAGATCGTCGAGCTGTACCGAGAACGTACGATCGAGACGGTCGCGGAGTATGACGAGCGTGTCATGGAGGCGTATCTCGGCGGCCGGGAGGTCGATGAGGATGCGTTTCATGACGGTCTTCGGAAGGCATGCATTGCCCATGCGGTCGTGCCCGTCCTCGGTGGCTCGTCGTTCCAGAACATCGGAATCCAGCCTCTTCTCGATGCCGTCGTTCGGTATCTCCCCTCGCCTTCGGATATGCCACCGGTCGCCGATGTCGACGGCGTGCAAATGCGCCAGGCGGATGCGGACGAGCCGTTCTCGGCGCTGGCATTCAAGGTCGTGAGCGATCGCTACGCGGGCCGCCTGGTGTTCATCCGGGTGTACTCCGGACGGCTGCAAGCCGGCGGACATGCCTTGAATGCATCGACGAAAAAGGGGTTACGGGTCACCAAGCTCTTCCGGATGCATGCCAACGATCGAACCGCGCTCGAAGCGGTCGATGCTGGAGAGATCGTTGCGATTGTCGGCTCTCAGGACGTCTCTACGGGAGACACGTTGTGCGACAAGGCACACCCGATCCTGTTGGAGAAGATCGAATTCCCGGAGCCGGTTGTCTTTACGGCGGTGGAACCGCGAACAGAGGCCGAACTCGGTGATGTGATGGAGGCGCTGGACAAGCTGCGCGCAGAAGATCCGACGTTTCACGTTCGGTTCGACGAGACGACCAACCAGACGATCATCTCCGGAATGGGAGAGCTGCATCTCGAGGTCCTGCTACGTCGCCTGCGCGACGAATTCGGCGTGGTGGTCCGCGTTGGCAAGCCACAGGTCGCGTATCGAGAGACACTGCGGGAGCCGATCGTCGTTGAGGCGACGTTCGACCGACCCTCGGGAGGGCGGGGGCAGTTCGCCAACGTAGAGATCCGAGTCGATCCTCTCCCACGGGGCCAAGGCATCGGCTTCAGCTGCTCGGCCTCCCAAGACCAAGTTCCGAAGGGATTTCGAGCCGCTGTGGAAGAAGGTGTGCTGCAGACGTTGACAAACGGCCCCCTCGCTGGGTATCCTCTGGCCGATGTCGGAGCCACGCTGATTGGTGGTTCTTTTCATCCTGTTGATTCGACGGAACTCGCTTTCCGTGCAGCCGCTGCGGTTGCCATTCATTCGGCGTATGAGAGAGGTCATTTTGACCTTCTGGAGCCGATCATGGAAGGCGAAGTGATTTCTCCGTCAGAGTACTTGGGTGAAGTCATGGAGGACCTGGCGCGGCGCCGCGGGGAAATTCGCGAGCTGAAATCGCGGGAAACCGTGCAAGTGATCAGAGCCGCCGTGCCACTCGCCGAGACGTTCGGCTACGCTACGCGACTGCGTTCGTTGACGCAGGGGCGAGCGACATATTCTCTTCGGGTCACGGGCTATGAAGTTGTGCCGGAAGGGAAAAGGGAAGCGATCATTAAGAGTAGAGGTTATTAGCCATGGCCAGAGAGAAGATACGGATCAAGCTGCGAGGTTACGATCACGAACTCGTCGAGTCTTCGACGAAGAAGATCGTGGAGTCGGCGAAGGAGACGAGAGCCAAGATCGCAGGCCCGATTCCGCTTCCAACGGAACGACGGGTCTACACGGTTCTTCGTTCCCCGCATATTGACAAGCGCTCGATGGAACACTTTGAGCGGCGGATACACACGCGGTTGCTCGATATCAAAGAGCCGACTTCGGAAACGATCAATGCCTTGATGGACATTGAACTTCCGACGGGGATCGATATCGAGATCAAGCTGTAACGGAGGTCGGGACGGATGGCTCTTGAAATCCTTGCGCGCAAGATCGGAATGACCCAAGTCTTCGTGGATGATCGTGCTGTTGGGGCAACGGTCATTGAAGCCGAGCCGTGTCGCGTCGTGCAGATTAAGACGGAAGATACGGATGGCTATAATGCCGTGCAGATCGGCTATGACGAGCTGCCGGACCGGAAGGCGAACCGTCCGATGAAGGGGCATTTCGACAAGGCCGGTGTTCCGGCGTTTCGGCATCTCTTCGAAGTTCGTGTCGCGGATCCCTCGGACTACAGCGTTGGTGACTCGGTTGGCGTCAGCATCTTCTCCGAAGGTGAGAAGGTCGATGTCACATCTCGTTCTCGCGGGCTGGGCTTCCAGGGCGTTGTGAAACGATGGAATTTCGCCGGTGGACCTGCGTCGCACGGATCGCACTTCCATCGACGCCCAGGATCTGTTGGGAACTGCGTTGACCCCGGACGTGTCATCAAGGGAAAGAAGCTCCCTGGACACATGGGCGCGCGGCGAGTGACCGTGCGCGGACTGGTGGTCCTTCGCGTTGATGAAGAGCGAAACCTGCTCGTGCTGAAAGGATCGACGCCGGGAGCCCGTGGCTCGGTGCTCAAACTGCGAGGTCGCCATGGTTGAGGCGAAGCTTTGGATGAGTGATGGGGGCGCTGAACCTCAAGGGATCGCGCTTGATGGCGAGCTTTTCGGCGGCGAGATCAACAAAGATCTTCTCTATCGGACCGTTCGCATGCAGATGATGAACCGGCGACAGGGGACGAGTTCCACCAAGACGCGCGGCGAAGTCCAGGGCGGTGGACGGAAACCTTGGCGGCAGAAGGGAACAGGCCGAGCGCGAGCCGGTTCACGTCGTTCACCTATTTGGGTCGGTGGTGGGACGGTTTTCGGTCCCAAGCCGCGGACTTACCACGTCAAGCTGACGAAAAAAATGAAACGCGGAGCCCTGCTCTCGGCCCTTGCCGATCGTGCAGCGCTGTCGCGTGTGATCGTGTTGGACAAGATTGCGTGGGAAACTCCGAAGACAAAGCAGGCCGTGTCGCTCCTGGAACGGTTGGGAGTCGATTCGACGGCGTTGATTGTCGTTGGAACGGCGGAATGGACGCGAGCTGTTCAGAAATCATTCTCGAATGTCCCCCGCGTGAAGTGCCTCGGATGCCGGGGGCTCAACGTGTATGACATCCTGCGGAACGATTACTTGGTGATGACTCAGGCCGCGCTGGATGAGCTGAAGGAGAGGTTCTGACCATGGCGAAGCTGACCCATGCTGAAGACGTCATTCTTGAGCCGATCCTAACAGAAGAGACGTGGGGCAAGATGGAGGATCGCAAATACTCGTTTCGTGTTGCACTGGGAACGAACAAGATCCAGATCAGAAAAGCCGTGGAGGAACTCTTCGGCGTGAAGGTTGAGAAGGTCTGGACTGCGAACATGAATGGGAAACCTCGGCGCGAGCGGCTGAATCAGCTGCATGGGCGTACGTCGCGCTGGCGGAAGGCGATTGTCCGTGTCGCCCCGGGCGACCGAATTGATATCGTGGGAGGCTAGGCCGTGCCGACAAGAAGGTATACACCGACATCGCCGGGACGCCGGCATGCTGATCTTCCGGACTATTCGGGGCTCAGCAAGGTTGCGCCCGAGAAGAGCTTGCTTGAGGCAATCAGCAAGACGGGTGGACGTAATCAGCAGGGCAGGATTACGTCGCGGTTCCGCGGTGGAGGACACAAGCGACGCTATCGCGTGATCGACTTTGCGCGGGACAAGGTGGGAATTCCTGCGCGAGTCATGACCCGCGAGTATGATCCCAATCGCTCTTCCTGGATCACGCTCTTGAACTACGCGGATGGTGAGAAACGCTACATTCTCGCGCCGATCGCGTTGGAGATCGGTTCCACGGTTGAGGCGGGAGAGACGGCGGAGGTTCGCGTTGGGAACAGCATGTCGCTTCAACGCATCCCCGTGGGTGCAGTGGTCCACAACCTCGAATTTCGCCCCGGTGGCGGCGGCAAGATTGCGAGATCGGCGGGGACATCAGCCAAGCTGATCGGCCGCGAGGGCGGTCGGGCGCACGTCCGGATGCCATCTGGCGAAGTGAGAATCTTCAAGACGGCGTGCACGGCGACAATCGGCGAGGTCTCCAATCCCGATCACAAGAACATCAAACACGGAAAGGCCGGCCGTGTGAGACATTTGGGCCGCAAGCCCCATGTCCGAGGCGTGGCCATGAATCCGGTCGACCATCCACATGGTGGCGGTGAAGGGCGCGCGCGCGTCGGGCGTCCCCAGGTGTCGCCGACGGGCAAGCTGGCCAAGGGCGGTCGTACCAGAAAGAAGCGAAAGGCAAGCAGTGCGCTGATCGTGCGTCGTGCCGGCAAGGGACGACGGTAAGTCAAGGAGGCGTGGATGCCGAGGTCGACGAAGAAAGGACCGTACATCAAGGACAGTCTCCTTACGAAGGTCGCACGAGCCAAGCGCGGCGAATTGAAGGAGATCAAGACCTGGTCGCGGTCTTCAATGATTACACCGGAAATGGTTGGGCTGACGATCGGCGTGCACAACGGGAAGATCTTCGTCCCGGTGGCGGTCGTCGAAAACATGGTGGGGCACAAGCTCGGCGAGTTCGCGCCGACGCGCTCATTCCGTACGCACGGCGGAATGAAGAAGAAGCGCGCTCCCGGCCTGACGTAGGAGACGAAAGATGGAAGCACGAGCCGTTTCGAAGCATGTTCGAGTGTCTCCGCGCAAGGCTCGCATGGTCATTGACACGATTCGCGGCAAGAATGTGGGCGCCGCGCTTCAGGTGATTGCCATGTCGATGGGAAAAGCTGCACGGCCGATCCGGAAGACGCTGGAGTCTGCCGTGGCCAATGCGGAGAACAACTTTGAGGTGAACGTTGATCGCCTGTTTGTCAAGACGGCAACGGTTGACATGGGGCGAGCGTATCGTCGGCTGAAGCCTCGAGCGATGGGGCGCGCCGACATCATTCGACGTCCGACCAGTCACATCACCATCGTGGTCGCGGAGAGGGAAGAATAATGGGACAGAAGATCCATCCGATTGGATTCCGAATCGGCGTGATGCGGAAGTGGGAGTCGAACTGGTTCAATGCGAAACTTGCGCCGATCTATATCGCTGAAGACAAGAGGATTCGCGATCTCGTCCTTTTGCGGTATCGCGGTGCCGGCGTGGCTGAAGTCAATATCGAACGGTCGAAAGAGGACCGTATATCGATCGTGATCCGATCGGCCCGTCCGGGAATTATCATCGGGCGAGGCGGGTCCGAGATTGACCGGTTGCAGAAAGATCTCAATGATCTCACGGGCCGGGTCGTCAAAGTGTCGATCAAGGAAATCGAACGGCCGGATCTTGAGGCATCCCTGGTTGCGCAGGACGTGGCACGGCAAATCGAGAATCGATTTGCTCCGCCGCGCGCAATGAAGGAAGTCATGCGTCGCGTCATGGGCGCGGGCGCGGAAGGGATCAAGATCAAGGTCAGCGGACGGCTGAATGGTGCAGAGATTGCCCGTTCCATCTCGATGATGCAGGGACGTGTGCCGCTGCAGACGATCCGTGCTGACATTGACTATGCGCTGGTTGAGGCCCACACGAAGTACGGCAATATCGGCGTAAAGGCATGGGTCTTCCGTGGTGAGAAGATGTTCGGTACGCGAAACGACGAGGTGAAGTAAAGATGGCACTTCTTTTCCCGAAACGTACGAAATACCGAAAGTCGCATCGTGGTCGGATGACGGGCAGGGCGACTCGCGGCAACGCGGTTGAGTTCGGTGAGTTTGGCATTCAGACGCTTTCCCCGGCGTGGGTGACGGGACAGCAGATTGAGGCGTGTCGAACGACCATCTCGCGGCAGACGCAGCGCGATGCCAAGGTCTGGATTCGTGTCTTTCCGGACAAGCCGATTACGAAGCATCCCGCGGAAGCTCGTATGGGCAAGGGGAAAGGGCCCGTGGACCACTGGGTGGCCGTGGTGCGTCCAGGGAGAATTTTGTTTGAGATCGCCGGGATCAACGAGGCTCAAGCCAAGCGGGTTCACGAATTGGTGAGCCACAAGCTTCCGTTCCCGACCCGATTGAAGAAGAAGAACGTGTTGGGAGGCGAAGTGTGAAGGCGCAAGAGATGAGAGAGCTTTCACCCGACGAGCTGACCGCGCAAGTCGGAGACCTGAAGCGCAAGCTGTTCAATCTGCGATTTCAGAGAGCCACCGGCGAGATGGACAACACCGCCGAGCTTCTGAAAACCCGCAAGGATGTCGCGCGTGCGCTGACGATTGCGCGGGAGAAGCTGCGGGAGGCGGGGAAATGAGGAAACAGAAGACGGGACGCGTCATCAGTGACCGGATGTCGAATACGATTGTCGTTCGTGTCGAGGAACGTCGCTTGCATCCGTTGTATCGGAAGTACATCAAGCAGCATTTTAAGTTCTATGCTGATGACCCTCAGGAGATGGCCGGTTCGGGCGATTTGGTGCGGATCGAAGAGTGCCGCCCGCTGAGCCGTCTGAAGCGTTGGCGACTTGTCGAAATCGTGGAAAAAGCGGAGGGATAGCCGTGATTCAGATGCAGACGATGCTCAAAGTGGCGGACAACTCGGGCGCCAAGCTCGTCCGCTGCATCAATGTCTTGGGACCGTCGCACCGGCGCGTCGGGGAGATCGGGGACATCGTCGTCGGATCTGTCAGGAAACGGTTACCCACCAGCGAAATTGAGAAGGGGCAAATCGTTCGCGGCGTAATCGTCCGAACTCGAAGTGCGTATCGGCGAAAAGACGGGACCTATATTCGGTTTGACGACAATGCGATTGTGCTGATCGATGCGCAGAATGAACCGATCGGAACACGTGTTTTCGGTCCGGTGGCAAGAGAACTCCGCGAGAAGAAGATGATGCGGATTCTTTCGTTGGCCCCTGAGGTTCTGTAGGAGGAGCGGATGAGAAAGGTGCTCAAAGGGGATCGCGTGAAGGTGATCGCCGGGAACGACCGAGGGAAGATCGGCAGAGTGATGGTCGTTTACCCTGAGCGGGAGAGGATCATCGTTGAGAACGTCAACATGATCACCAAGCACCAGCGCGCGACGCAGAACCTTCGCGAGCCGGGGATCATTAAGCGAGAGGGAACGATTCATATCTCGAATGTGCTCCCGATCTGTCCGGAGTGTGATACTCCGACGCGGATTTCGTTTACAACCGTCGAGGGCGTGAAGATGCGCCGCTGCAAGCAGTGCGGGGAAGTGTTCAAGTAGCCATCATGCTCAGAGAAACATTTAAGAAAGAAATCGAACCCGTCCTGATGAAGGAACTTGGGTTGGAGAATGTGATGGAAGTTCCGCGAATCGCCAAAGTGGCCATCAATATGGGGGTTAAGGAGAAGGACAACCCCAAGGTGCTGGAGGGAGCGGCCAAGAATCTGGCGAAAATTGCGGGGCAGAGGGCGATCGTAACCAAGGCGCACAAGTCGATCTCCGACTTCAAATTGACGAAGGGAGAGCCGATCGGCTGCAAGGTTACGCTGCGCAAGGACCGCGCGTACGAGTTTCTGTTCAAGCTCTTTAACGTGGTCCTTCCTGGTATTCGGGACTTTCGTGGCCTTTCGGCGTCGGCTTTCGACGGTCGTGGCAACTATACACTCGGCCTGACAGAGCAACTGACGTTCCCTGAGGTGTCGTACAACGAAGTGGTGACGACGCAAGGGATGGATATCACGATTGTCACCACGGCGCGCGATGACCGCGAGGGCTATGCGTTGTTGAAGGCACTTGGCCTTCCGTTCAAGGACTAGGGGGACCGAAGTGGCAAAAAAGGCGTTGGTCATTAAGAGCCAGCAGGAACCGAAGTTCAGCGCGCGCGCGTACCATCGCTGCAGCCTTTGCGGGCGGCCGCATGCGTACATTCGCGATTTCGGAGTCTGCCGGCTGTGTTTCCGGAAGCTGGCCCATCTGGGACAGATTCCCGGTGTGAAAAAGTCAAGCTGGTAGGGAGAGGTACAAGCGATGACCCCTTATCCGATCGGTGACATGTTGACGCGGATTCGGAACGCAAGTGCGAAGTTCCATAGCGAGGTGGCGATGCCTCACTCGAAAATCAAAGAGGCGATCGCAGGTATCCTCAAAACTGAAGGATACATCCTCGACTACGAAGTCGTGTCACAAGAGCCTCAGGCGGAACTGCGCTTGACGTTGAAATATAGAGGCGAGCGAACTCGGGCGATACGGGCGATCCATGAGATCCGTCTGGTCAGCAAGCCGAGTCGTCGCGTGTTTGTCGGGAAAGACAATATCCCTCGCCCCTTGGGCGGAATGGGAATCTGCATCGTGTCGACTTCGCAGGGTGTTATGGCTGGGCATGAAGCGCGCCAGCTTGGCATTGGCGGCGAGGTGCTGCTCGAAGTGAAGTGATGTAGCGTACCGCAAGGTGATCAAGAATGTCCAAGGTTGGAAAGGTTCCGGTAGTGATACCTGAAAGCGTGAAGGTGCGCCTGGATGGCGCGACATTCATCGTCGAGGGCGAATATGGTCGTTTGCAGCAAGCGTTCCGTCCTGACATGGTGGAGATCAAAGTCGTCGATGGCGTCGCCACGGTTGGTCGAAGAGGTGAAACGAAGCAACACCGCGCCTATCATGGTCTCTATCGGAGCTTGCTGGCCAACATGGTGCACGGGGTCAGCAACAAATGGGAGAAGAGTCTGCTTGTCAAGGGATTGGGATACCGCGCTCGATTGCAGGGCGAAACACTCATTCTTGACCTTGGGTACTCGAATCCCATGGAGTACCGGATTCCAGCCGGGATCGAAGTCGAGCTTCCGAACCCGAACGAGATCTTGGTTCGCGGAGCGGACAGGCAAGCCGTGGGGCATGTTGCTGCGAAGATCCGTGCATTGCGGAAACCGAATGTCTATGACGGCAAGGGGATCCGCTACAAGAACGAAGAAGTCATCCAGAAGGCTGGCAAACTCGGCGGACAGGCCGGAGGCTAGGGAGTGTGAGGCGAGATGGCGAACAGGAGTCGACAACAAGAACGAATTAAGCGGCACGTGCGGATTCGAAAGCGCGTTCGCGGAACTGCGGATCGCCCTCGCTTGTGCGTGTACAAGAGCCTGCGACATGTCTATGCCCAAATCATTGATGACGAGGCGGGTGCGACTCTCGTTACCGCTTCGACCTTGGACAAGGCGTTGATCGAAAAGATGAGCGGGAGCAACCGAGTGTCGGCGGAAGCGGTCGGTGCGTTGCTGGCGGAGCGAGCGGCTGAGAAGGGTGTAAAGAGGGTTGTCTTTGATCGCGGTGGCTATCCCTACCACGGAGTCGTCGCGGCTCTCGCGGATGCTTGCCGCAAGGGAGGGTTGGAGTTTTGATCCGCACGGACGAGTTCGAGAACGAGATCATCGACATCAGACGCGTCAGCAAGGTCACCAAGGGTGGCCGTAATTTGCGTTTCCGTGTCACGATGGTGATCGGCGACCGAAAGGGTCGCGTGGGTGTCGGCGTCGGAAACACGGTGGAGATTCCGCGTGCGATCCAGCAGGCGATTCGGGATGCAAAGAAGAACATGATCACCGTGAAGACGGACGGGAGCACGGTTCCCCATGAGATCGTCGGCCGGTTCAAGGCGGGACGCGTCTTGATCAAACCGGCGTATCCCGGAACGGGGGTCATCGCGGGGACGACGGTGGGAGCGATTTGTCGTCTTGCCGGGTTGAGCGACGTGCTGACGAAGTCGATCGGGACGACGAACCCCCTGACGCTGTCGCGGGCGGCGATCAATGGCCTCGCTTCGATGCGGAGCCGCGATGAGATCGCCTCATTGCGCGGTGAAAACGGAAAGAGTGAGACATCGCGCGAGGAGGAAGCAGATGAGGCTTGAGGATCTGCGGCCGACAAAGGGCAGTACGCACCGACGCAAGCGCGTCGGACGCGGCTACGGGTCGGGACGCGGCGGCCACGAAAGCGGCAGGGGCACCAAGGGGCAGAATTCGCGCAGCGGCGGGGGGACTCGGCTTGGGTTTGAGGGCGGTCAGACGCCTATCTGGATGCGGTTTCCCAAGCGCGGGTTCAAGAATGCGGCGCGCGTGGAGTACGCGATCATCAATGTCGATACGCTGGAGGATCGCTTTGAAGCGCAGTCCGAGGTTACTTTGGAACGTCTGCGTGAGATGCGGTTGGTCAAAGGCCGAGTGTCTCGTTTGAAGGTTCTTGGCCGAGGGGAGATCAGCAAGCCGCTTGTCGTCAAGGCGCACCGGTTCACGACAGAAGCACGCCAGAAGATCGAACAGGCGGGCGGAACCACGGAGGAGATGAGCTGATGTGGGAGAAGGTCGCGCACCTTTGGAGAATTCCTGAGCTTCGGAAGCGAATCCTATTCACGCTTGGGGCAATCGTTATTGTGCGTCTGGGCGCACTCATCACCGTGCCGGGGATCGACTCGGAAATCCTGAAGGACTTCTGGGAGAATCAGGGTGCGGGCGTGTTCGGATTCTTCGACATGTTCTCCGGTGGCGCTCTCTCCAATTTCTCGTTGTTCGCACTTGGCGTGACTCCGTACATCAACGCGTCGATCATCTTCAGTTTGCTGACATCCGTTGTGCCAAAGCTCAAGGAATTGCAGCGACAGGGTCGCGAAGGTCGAAGGAAAATCACGGCGTACACGCGCTGGGCCACGGTGGTTCTTGCCCTGCTTCAGGGAATGGTCATGAGCTACTGGATGCGGAGCGCGGTCGTTGGAAGCGGTCTGTGGTTCTACGTCTCCACGATCATTATCTTGGTGACGGGGACGATCTTCCTGATGTGGTTGGGCGAACGCATGACGGAGAATGGAATCGGCAACGGGATCAGCATGATCATCATGGTCGGGATTCTCGCGCGGTTCCCGACACAGATCAGCCGTACCGCCCTTCAGATAAGCACTGGGGGAGCCAGCATCATTTGGGGATTGGCGCTGATCGCGCTGTTCATCGTGGTCATCGCCGGAGTGATCATCGTTCAGCAGGGGCAGCGGAAGATTCAGATCCAGTATGCGAAGCGGACATCGGGGCGACGAGTCTACGGTGGGCACTCCAGTCATTTGCCGATCCGTGTCAATCAAGGCGGGGTCATTCCGATCATCTTCGCATCGGCCCTTCTAACCTTGCCGGTGACGCTCATCAGTGCGATCGACTCCGCGCAATGGCTGGTGCCGTACGTAACGCAGGGGAGTCTTGCCTACGTTATTTCGTATGTTCTGCTGATCTTCTTCTTCACGTTCTTCTACAGTTCGATTGTGTTCGAGCCGACAGAAGTGGCGAAGAACATCCGCGATTCCGGTGGATTCATTCCCGGTGTTCGACCGGGACGACCGACCTCGGAGTACATCTCGAGTGTGCTGAACCGCGTGCTGATGATCGGCGCCGTGTTCTTGGCGTGTGTCGCCGCTTTGCCGTACGTGTTCTCGGCACTGAGCGGACTTACGGCAGCGTTTCTGGTTGGTGGAACATCTCTACTGATTGTGGTTGGTGTAGGGATGGACACGATTATGCAGATCGAGGCGCACCTGGTGATGCGACACTACGAAAGCCTGGCGAAGTCGGGCGGACTTCTCGGACGTCGGGGGTAACAACATGGGCCGACGGATCATTCTTCTTGGACCTCCAGGTGCCGGCAAGGGTACGCAGGCGAAGTGGCTGGTTGAAAAGACCGGACTGCTTCACCTCTCGACCGGCGATCTGCTACGTGACGAGGTTGCCCGCCGCACCGAGCTGGGGATGAACGCGCGCGCATTCATGGATCGGGGAGATCTTGTTCCTGATGACGTGATC
Organism: Candidatus Bipolaricaulota bacterium; assembly: GCA_003979035.1. Classification (GTDB taxonomy): domain Bacteria; phylum Bipolaricaulota; class Bipolaricaulia; order UBA7950; family UBA9294; genus RXOA01. The sequence goes on along the minus strand of RXOA01000043.1, from coordinate 18,876 downwards.
ATCGAGATGATCCGAGGCAAGATCGGCGATGCCGAAGGGTTCATCCTTGACGGATTTCCGAGAACCGTTGCTCAAGCCGAAGCGCTGGCGCGGATCACGCATGTGGATCATGTGCTGTACATCGCCCTCGATCGCGAGCAAGTCATCGCTCGGCTCACGTCAAGGCGGGTTTGCCGAGATTGCGGTTGGATCACGAACATTCTCTCGAATGATGCAGCCACGGACGGAGCCTGCCGCGACTGCGGCGGCGAGCTGTACCAGCGCGATGACGATCGCCGGGAAGTTATCGAGAACCGATTCGATGTCTACATCGGAGCGACGGCTCCATTGATTGCCTACTACGGCAAGTTGGGGATCTTGAGTGAAGTGGACGGAAATCAGTCCCCCGAAGCAGTTCTTGTCCAGATCCTTGCGGTCGTTGAGGCAGCATGATCGCGATCAAGAGCGAGCAGGAGATCGCGGTGCTTCGTGACAACGGGAAGTTGTTGGCCGAGATTCTTGCCGAAGTCATGTCCGCGGCGCAGGAGGGCGTGAGTACGCTGGAACTGGATGAACTCGCGGAGCGTAGAATCCGCGAAGCGGGAGCGGAACCTGCGTTTAAGGGGTACCGCGGCTATCCGGCGACGCTGTGCACGTCCATCAATGAAGAAGTTGTTCATGGAATTCCGAGTCGCGATCGGGTGTTGTGCTCGGGCGATCTCCTTTCTGTCGACGTTGGGCTTGAGAAAGACGGATTGTTCGTCGATATGGCGACCACGGTGGCGGTTGGCGCGGTGGACTCAACTGCAAGGAAGCTTCTCGAGGTTACCAAGCAGAGCTTGTGGGAAGGGATTTCGCAAGTTACAATGGGAAACAGACTGTCCGATGTGTCTCACGCGATCGGCTCTTACGTGGAGCGTGAGGGTTTCTATGTCGTGCGTGAGTATGTTGGGCATGGGATAGGAAGAAAACTGCACGAGGATCCTCAGATTCCGAACTACGGCCCTCCAGGCCAAGGCCCTCGGCTTAAACCAGGAATGGTTCTGGCGATTGAACCGATGGTGAAGGTCGATCCTGAGCCGACCAAGCTCGAAACGGATGACTGGACCGTGACCACAGGAAGTGGAGGTCTTGCAGTGCATTTTGAGCATACCGTCCTAGTGACGGAAACTTTCGCAGAAGTCTTGACGCGAGGAGGTGAATAAGGACCTGTGGCAAAGGCCGAAAACCGAGGCAGTAGTTCGGACGTGATTCGCGTGCGGGGTGAAGTTCTCGAGTGTCTGCCAAGCTCGATGTTCCGTGTACGGTTGAGCAACGGCCACATGCTGTTGTGCCACATTTCTGGCCGGATTCGGAAACACTACATCCGCATTCTCACAGGCGATCGTGTCATCATTGAGATGTCTCCGTATGACACGACCAAGGGACGGATTGTGTACCGCGAAAGCTAGCAACGAGGGCACAGAAAGGTCCGAGATTCGATATGAAGGTCCGAAGTTCCGCGAAGAAGATCTGTGCACACTGTAAAGTGATTCGACGCAGAGGGCGCGTGATGATTGTGTGTCGGAACCCCCGACACAAGCAGCGACAGGGGTAAGAGGAGAGAAGGTATGGCGCGGATAGCTGGTGTCAACCTGCCGAACGACAAGCGTGTCGAGATCGGTCTGACTTACATCTACGGGATTGGCCCAACCAGGGCCACAGAAATCCTTGAGAGAGCAGGCGTGTCTCCGGACACCCGTGTGAAAGACCTCACGGAACAAGAAGTCGCCACGCTTCGACGCGAAGTGGAGCAGTTTGAGGTAGAAGGTGACCTTCGCCGAAAGGTCGTGGGCTGTATCCAGCGGTTGAAAGACATCAACGCCTACCGTGGGATTCGTCACAAGCGACGCCTGCCCGCCCGCGGTCAACGTACGCGTGCAAACGCGAGAACCCTGAAGGGGCCTCGCCCGGCGAAAGCAGGGAAGAAGAGGTAAAGATGGCGAAGAACATTAAGCTTGAGCGAGCGCGGGTCCACATCCACGCGACGTTCAACAACACGATTATCACTGTGACGGAGCCCAACGGAAACCCTGTGATGTGGAAAAGCCCCGGGACTGTCGGCTACAAAGGATCCCGCAAGGGAACTCCTTATGCAGCACAGATTGCTGCGGAGGCGCTGGTGCGCGACATGAAGGATGCTGGGGTGCGCTCTGTCCTGATCACCGTAAAGGGTACCGGGTCGGGCAGGCAGTCGGTTCTGCAGACGATCAAGAACTCTGGAATCCGTGTTGAGGACGTGAGAAACGTGACACCTGTCTCGCACAGTAGCAGCAGGGGGAGACGATAATGGGCAGAGAAACAGGCCCCAAGTGCAAGAGGTGTCGGCGTGAAGGGGAGAAGCTCTACATCAAGGGCGACCGCTGCTACTCTCGTAGCTGTCCGATGTCCGGACGTGGAACACCCCCCGGTGAGCGAGCGAAGAAACGGCGACCGCGCAAGAGTCAGTACCTTCTTCACCTGCGCGAGAAGCAGAAGGCAAAGAGGATCTACGGGCTGCGGGAGCGGCAATTCCGGAAGATCGTTGAAACGGCGAAGCGGAAAAAGGGAGTCACCGGTGAGACGATTCTTTCGTTGTTGGAGCGCCGGTTCGACAACACCGTGTACCGTGCCGGTTTTGCATCGTCTCGCGATCAAGCTCGGCAGTTCATCACGCACGGGCATTTCGAAATCAATGGGCGCGCGACGAATGTTCCGTCGGTAACGCTCTGCGAGGGAGACCTGATCTCTGTCAAGGAGTCTCGGCAGAGCGCCCTCCGACCGTTTGCGGAGCAGAACCAGGGACGGGATGTGCCAAACTGGTTGGAGCGGAACGCTGAGGCAATGCGAGCACAACTGATTTCGCTGCCGACGGCGGAGGACACCAAGCAGACGATCGCCGCGAATCTCATTGTCGAGTTCTACTCGCGCTAGGAGGGGCACATGGACGGACTGGTTTTCCCGGACAAGATCCAAGCGGTGGAACTCGGCGACACGTACGGGAAGATCGTGATCTCTCCGCTGGAGCGGGGGATGGCAACGACGCTTGGGAACAGCATGCGACGGACGCTGCTGTCCGCGATTCCCGGTGCGGCCGTTGTACGTGTGATGTTTGCCGGCAAGTACCACGAATACGACACGATCGATGGCGTTCAAGAAGATATCTTGGAAATCATCTTGAACATCAAGTCGATTGGGCTCAGGGCCCATGGCGAGGACGTGAAGCGACTCACCATGGAGAAGACGGGCCCGTGCGAAGTGACCGCTGCGGACTTGGTGCTCCCACCTGGAGTGGAAGTGATCAACCCCGACCTCCGCCTTGCGACCTTGAACGGCAATGCCGTACTGGAGTTGGAGCTTGAGGTTGAGACCGGCTACGGTTATCGGACATCCGAATTGAACAAGCTTGCCGATGGAGCGATTTCCGTCATTCCGATTGATGCCGACTTCTCTCCCGTGCGCAAGGTGAACTTCACGGTCGAGGAAACGCGCGTGGGCGGTCTGAGTGGGTATGAGCGGCTGACGATGGAGGTGTCGACGAACGGCGGGATCCGCCCCGAGGAGGCGATTTCGGAAGCGGCGAAAATCCTCTCCCATCATCTATCGATGTTCTCTGACTTCGCCGCGCATCCGTTTGGGGTCGAGTTGGTAGAATCGACTCCCGAGGAAGATGGCAGGCTGGCAATCTTGCTCACGGACCTGGATATCGATCCTCGTGCGTGCAACTTGCTGCGTGAAGCTGAAATCGTGACGCTTGGCGACCTGTTGTCGCACCCGCGCGAAGAACTTCTCGATATCCACGGATTCGGCGCCAAGACCCTCGGCCGTGTCGAGGAACGCCTGCGAGAGCTGGATTACGAGTTGAGAAGCGAAGAGGAGATGCGAGATGCGGCATAGACAAGACACGGAGAAGCTGGGGATGGTCAAGGCTCGTCGCGAGAGCGTCCTTGCAAACCTTTCCGTGGGGCTCATTCTCTACGACAAGGTGGACACGACACTGGCGCGGGCAAAGGCAACGCAGCGCTATTCCGAGCGGCTGATCACGCTGGCGCGGAGGGGCGATTTGCATGCTCGCCGAATCGCATTCTCTCGCTTGCAGGACAAGGCGGCGGTGGACAAGCTATTCGAGGAAGTGGGGCCAAGGTTCGCGGATCGGCAAGGCGGGTATACACGTGTCTTGAAGCTTGGACCCAGGCAAGGCGATGGTGCTGAACTCGCTCGTCTGATGCTGGTCTAGCAGCAGACGCTCAAGCGTCCGGATTCGGGAAGACCGAGTCCGACGTCAAGAAGCAAATGGGAAGAAGCCGCTGATCTTCAAAGATCAGCGGCTTCTCGCTTTCTTCGACAATTGGGGTCCGCACGCAAGGGGGCACGGATTTGCCCGGGCGACCTCAGCGGATGGTCCGAGGCGGGATCCTGGCAGATCGCCCTTAGGTGGCGTCCGGAAGGTCACCTCGTCGAGCCCGCTCCGAGAGTCGATCAATCATGTCCCTTGTCATGGAAGGAAGATCGTAGTCGGGTTGCCAATCCCACTGCTTCCGAGCAGCGGAATCATCCACGGCTTTGGGCCAAGAGTCGGCGATTCGCTGCCGGAAATCTGGCTCATACGTACAGGTGAACCCGGGGACAAGCTTGCCGATCTCCGCCGCAAGCGCGCTTGCGGAGAAACTGAGTGCGGCGATGTTGAAGTCGGCGTGACGGGACAGCCGGGATCGGTCGGCTTCCATCAGATCGATGGTCGCTTTGATGCAATCCGGCATGTACATCATCGGAAGGACCGTGTCTTCACGAACGAAGCACACGTAGGGCTTGCCGGCGACGGCAGCGTAGAAGATCGCCACGGCGTAGTCCGTTGTCCCTCCTCCCGGGAGGGTCTCGCTGGAGATAATGCCGGGATAGCGAAGGCCTCGAATGTCCATCCCAAAACGCTCGACGTAGTACTTGCACAGAAGCTCTCCAGCGACCTTCGTGACGCCATACATGGTCGTTGGCCGCAAGACCGTGTTCTGGGGAGCGCAATCGCGAGGTGTCTCCGGTCCGAACACGGCGATTGAACTGGGGAGGAAGACCTGATCGGTGTTGAGCTCTCGGGCGACCTCAAGAACGTTGGTCAGTCCATCGATATTGACTTCCCACGCCAGCTGAGGCTTCTTCTCACCGACGGCGGAAAGGATAGCCGACATGTGATAGATCGTGTTGATCTTGTAGTCGACAACGGCCGCTTTCAACTGCGAACGATCCGTGACATCGATCCATGTGAACGGCCCTGAATCCCGCAGCACGGGGCTGGGCTGAGAACGGTGTCCTGCTGCAACGACGTTTTCCGACCCATAGCGGTCTCGGAGTGCGAGCGTCAGCTCCGAGCCGATCTGCCCCACGGCGCCGGTCACCAAGATGCGTTTCGTGTTGCCCAAAGCTTCCTCCTGTCTTGTCTCCTTGGATGAACGCGGAGATTGTACGCGAGCGGAACGGTGAGGACGAGCAACATCGTTCACGTTGCAGGCGATCGCCGCGATCGTTGGCGATTCGGCTCGGTCTGCATCTTGGCCGTGTTGTGCGGGACGCGTTCAAGTTACGTGCGTGCGTGCGTGCGTGAGGAGCGACGCTCGACACATCACGCAGGTGATTCGGCCCGCCGTTTCCGCGCGACTTCTGGTCGTGGGCATGCAGCCTACGCATGTAGGGATTGCGGAAACGCTCGATGTGCGCGGTGTCCCTGTCGCTGAAGGCGGGCACGCCGCCGGGGCGGTCGCGGTGATGGTTTCGCTGCAATGCAGCCGCAACCCGGGGTTCGCGTGGGGCCTTCTTGTGAACGACGCTCGGCAAGGTGACGGCAATGTCCGTACGTCTACTCTATTTACCTTGAGCGTTGTCGATTCTGGCGGAGGATGGCTATACTCGGGCGATGGCCACGACAATGGGGATCGACATAGGCGGAACGTTCGTCGATGTGGTGGTGTTTCGGGATGGGCAGTTCGGGCGCTACAAGTTCACGTCAACGCCGAGCGCTCCCGCCGAAGCCGTTTTGTCCGGACTGGCAAACCTCTGTCGCGCCGGAAGTGCGGCGCTTTCTGCGAACGATGTGGTCCGGATAGCGCATGGCTCGACCGTGGCGACCAATGCACTCCTTGAGGGGAAGTGGGCGCGCACCGCGCTTGTCACCACCGAGGGGTTTCGCGACGTTCTCGAGATCGGGCGCCAGAATCGATCTTCGTTGTACGATCTTGATGTCGGCAGACCGACGCCGATTGTTCCGAGGGATCTACGGCGAGAAATCGCGGAACGGGTTGCCAGTGACGGTATGATTCTGATGCCGCTTGACGAGGCCTCGCTCAGCCTGCTTGTGGCTTCCCTGAGCGAGCAGGCCGTGGAAGCGGTTGCTGTTTGTTTGTTGTTCTCGTACCTCGAACCTGCGCACGAGCAAAGGATCGGGGAAGTTCTGCGATCGTCGATTGGCGTTCCGGTGACGCTTTCTTCGGAGTTGGTGCCTGAGTTTCGCGAGTACGAGAGGACTTCGACCACTGTGATCAACGCGGCGCTGGCGCCTCGGGTGCGCGCCTACCTGACCGAACTCCACGAACGAAGCCGCGGGCTGGGTATGGAATGTCCGTGGCAAGTCATGCAATCAAGTGGTGCCGTGACAAGCGTTGCTCGTGCCTGCGAGCAGCCGGTGCGCCTGCTGCTGTCCGGCCCCGCCGGAGGTGTTGAAGGCGCGATCCAAGTTGGCCGTGCAATGGGGATCGACGATCTGATCGCGTTGGATATGGGCGGGACGAGCTGCGACGTTTCACTCGTTCGTGATGGCGAAGCCGCGTATACCACGGAAGGAATGATCGGCGGATACCGGGTCGCGTTGCCGATGGTCGACATTCACACCATCGGGGCGGGAGGCGGAAGCATCGCCTGGGTTGATGATGGCGGCTCGCTTCGGATCGGACCGCAGAGCGCAGGCGCTGATCCCGGGCCGGCTTGCTATGGGAGCGGCGGCGCCGAGCCGACGGTCACGGATGCGCATCTTGTGCTGGGGCATCTTCATCCCGATCATCCTCTTGGCGGACTTCCGAACCTGGATGCCGATGCGGCCACACGGGCCGTCAACACGCTCGCACAGAAGCTCGAACTTCCCTTGGAGAGGACCGCCCTTGGAATTCTCGAGGTGGCGGATGCAGCCATGGAAGGGGCGATACGCGTCATCTCGGTGGAACGTGGTCATGATCCGCGGGAGTTCGCGCTTGCGGCATTCGGCGGGGCCGGCCCTCTTCACGCGGCAAGCCTTGCCGCGCGGCTGGGGATCAGGTGTGCCATCATTCCCTCGATGGCCGGCGTTCTCTCTGCGTACGGGCTGCTGGCCGGGCGCACAGGCTACGATTTCAGTCAAGGGATCGTAGCACCGCTGCGCTCGTGTGGGGACCGGCTGCTCGCGGGAGCGGTACGCCTTCTTGACCAGGCACGGAGTCGATTTGCCGAAGATGAGCCACTTTGCCGGGAGATCGGTTTCGAATTGCTTTGTGATCTTCGCTATGTCGGTCAGGCACATGAGTTGTCACTGAAGCTGGTGCGCGGGACGGAGAGCGAGGTTCGAGAAGGATTGGCCGCGCTTGCAGACACGGCGGAGCGTCGATTTCATGAAGCCCACCATGAACGGTACGGCTATGCTGCATGGGAGACGGGTGTCGAGGTTGTATCGGTCCGCGTCCGTGCCGTTGCTCGTGCCGATGATCGGCAGCAAGCAGCATCGAGCTTCTTGTTGGGTGAGGAAATCGAGGGACTCCCGGTCTTGAGCGACGCGGAACTTCCGACACTGGGTTGCGGCAACGCCTGGTTCCGTGGCGATCAAGGACCGACTCAGAGGCAAACGCCGTTCGTCGAGCGCAGGGTTCTGCTGCCGGGGAGACGGCTCCTGGGGCCTGCGGTGTTGCTGAGCGATGACGCAACGACAATCGTTCCTCCGAATTGGGAGGCCGTGGACGACGGAGCCGGGAACCTCCTGCTCTATCCGACGCGGATTCAGGGCGCGGAGGCACCGGGATGAGACAGGACGTCGACGAACAGCATGTGGATCCGATCACACTCGAAGTCATCCGCCATGCGCTGGCCGCGGCGGCCGAGGAGATGAACGTGAACCTCGTTCGCACGGCATACGGTCCGAACATCAAGGAACGGCGGGATTGCTCGTGCGCGTTGTTTGATGCCGGAGGCGAACTTGTGGCACAGGCGGAGTCAATCCCCGTTCATCTTGGCGCGATGCCGTACTCAGTGGCCGCGGTTCGGAAGAAGATCGAGTGTTTCGGTGACGGTGATGTTGCCGTGGTCAACGATCCGTTCGCCGGTGGAGCGCATCTTCCCGACGTGACGTTTGTCGCCCCCGTGTTCTTCGGAGAACGATTGCTGGGATACGCGTCCTCGCGAGCCCACCATTCCGATATTGGGGGAAAGAGCCCGGGGAGCGTCGCCGGAGATGCGACCGAGATTTTCCAGGAAGGGCTGCGAATTCCCCCGATTCTGCTCTGGAAGAGGGGCGTGATTCGTGAGGATTTGTTGGATCTGATCCTTGCCAACGTTCGAACGCCCGAGGAACGGAGAGGCGATCTTCAGGCGCAGTATGCGGCATGCGTCACCGGGGTTCGGAGAATGGTCGCGCTGGCACAGCGTCACGGGGCCGAGGTCCTTACCGGCGCGATGCAGGCCATCCAAGACTACTCGGAGCGGAGGATGCGGGAGCAGATTCGCCGGATCCCTGATGGAGAAGCGTATTTCGAGGATGTCCTTGACGATGACGGAAGAGGTCATCGGGACATCCGCATTGCGGTGCGTGTTGCGGTCCGCGGCGACGGAGTGTGCGTTGACTTTCGCGGATCGAGCCCTCAGGTGGACGGTCCGATCAACGCGGTGGAAGCGGTTACGGCATCTGCCGTCTACTACGTCCTTCGTGCCATAACCGATCCATCGATTCCTCCCAATGGCGGATGCTATCGGATGTTGACGATCAAGGCTCCGCGGGGATCGATCGTACACGCACTGCCACCGGCGGCGGTGGTCGGCGGGAACCTGGAAACATCACAGCGGATTGTCGATTGTCTTTTTGGAGCAATCCATAGACTGTGTCCGGAGCGCTCCATGGCCGCTTGCCAGGGAACCATGAACAACGTGACCATTGGCGGAGCCGATCCTCGCTCAGGGAAACCGTATGCCCTGTACGAGACGATCGCCGGCGGCATGGGGGGGCGTCCGCGATCGGATGGGATCGATGGAATCCACACGCATATGACCAATACGTTGAATACACCGGTCGAAGCGTTGGAGATTGCGTACCCTCTGCGGGTTGTCCGATACGAGTTGATTGCCGATAGTGGAGGAGATGGGATGTACCGAGGGGGAATGGGAGTGCGGCGCGACTTGATGCCCACGGCTCACACGGCTCACGCGTCGTTGCTGACCGATCGTCGAACCCATGCGCCGTACGGGATCAGCGGAGGGCAGGACGGGGCACCAGGGGAGAACCTCCTGATCAACGGCAATACGCAGGCGACGCCCCTTCCGGGCAAGGTGGTTTTGGAGCTCCGCGATGGAGATGTCCTTAGTATCCGGACTCCGGGCGGCGGCGGACTCGGACCGATCGGGATGCGAGACCCGATGGCCCGAGAGCGAGATCGGATCGAGGGTCGCGTGACGGCGAAACGGGTAGGGGTGGGGGAGATTTCATTGCAGACGAATGAAGACGGCGAAAGGAGCGTACGATGACCAAGGCAATGAAGGGGAGAACGCGTGGGGCAGCCTTGTTGATGATCGAGCTGGGGATAATGGCGTGTCTTGCCTTGGCCGGTGTCGCGGCTGTCGCCGAATCCGCGGTCCGTACGTCGCTGCCTGACCCCGATGCGTTTGATGGATCGGGGACGCAAGTTGAGCGCATGTGGTGTGCGGATGAAGGAGACTACGCGGAGTGGACGTGGCCGGCACAGCGTGACACAGGGGCTGCAATCGTGCAAGCGGCAGTGAATGTAACGGCGTGGGTGTCCGACAGGATTCTCGGGGGGACCGGATTCGATCTTGACGTGGCGATCTCGTTGCACCATCTCGACGGCTCCGTGGCCGAAGCGGGAACGCTGCACTTGGACAATCCGTTTGAGCCGTGTGGAGAGGCGCCGCCGGAGACCGGCACCACCGGGTACTTGGCTCGGGGTGCGTATGTGCTTCTCGATCCGATGCTTGTCACGGAAGGTTTCCGACTTCGTGCAGCACCGCACGCAGATGGCGGCCGTGATGATGTCAACTCTGAGGTCGACGAGACCGCAGGTGCATTTGCCGTCGTTAACGACAGCGCAGTGCTGGCATGCCTTGTTTCATTGGGCGACGATGCGGAGGCCGCGTCCCCCGACCTGGCGGCAATCCTCGCTGATCCGCGAGCGCATGAAGGACGAGGCGTACAGTTGGATGGGCAGTACTACGGCGCAATGGCCGAACTTGTCGATGGCATCCCACCGGACTGCATCTACGACGGCTGCAATTGCTGGGTGTTTGGAGCGGATGGCTGGTATATCTACGCGGTTGGGGAGACCCCGGCCGGGTTGGATCCGGAGATGACAGAGGACCTAGGAAAGATGGTTCGCATCGAAGGAATCGTCCGGGTTCAGCTGAGTCGATCCGCCCACCCGTATGCCTACTTGGACCAGATCTCGGTGACTCCGGGCGAAGACGCGGTGGATCTTCGCATTGTGGACGTCGACGCAGCTGACGGACGGGCGGTGATGCTTTCTCCCGGCGAGACATTGGCCATCGATTTGCCGTCGAATCCGACGACGGGGTACCGGTGGGAGCTCATCTCGCTCGAGCCGGCGGGAATCGTGGATCTCGTCGGGGCAGAGAGCGGCTGCTATTTTGCGGATGATGTCGTTTCCGGGGGCATCGGATCCGGCGGCATCCAGCGGTTCGTCATCGTTGGTGAGGCTGCTGGTCAAGCGCTGGTCCAGCTTGCGTACAAACGCGCATGGGATGACACCCCTTCGAACACGTTCACGCTTACGGTCTTTGTCGCGGCCCCCGCAGCTGAAACGTAGTCAGACCATCGGCAGCCGGAGATCCCCGGAGAATTCACGGTGGGAGCGGTTTCCCGTTTGCGGCTACGCTAATCATCGGGCTCGGCGGGAGCGATGAGATCGGCGAACCATTCGAACGTATTGGGCGCACCGTCGTTCCATTGAGTTCCCGTTCCTGTGACTCTGGTGTCATCCACTTCACCATCCAAGGCGAGTTGGACAAGCACCGAAGGCGAGACCAGGCTCATCGTTCCGCTGGCGTCGAGGGAGAAGTCCCTGCCTCCGACTGACCCGTCGTTGACGACAATTGCGAACGACTGCCCCCCCGGTCCTGAGAGGCGGACCTCGCCTTGGATTGCTGATCCATCTTGAACAAGCGTCATCGAGAACGGACTCCACAACCCGCTTGCATCCCAGGTAATCTGTCCGGACCATGTTCCACCGACGGCGGCCGGCGGCGACAAAATGGCGCACCCGCCGAGCAGGATGGAGCAAAGAATCCCCGTGCCGACGGCGGCCGTCAACATGGCTTTCCCCCTGCAAACAGTGTTGAACATCGTCTCCCCCTCTTCCAGCGTACGGCATGATTTTCAGGCAGCTCTTGATCCGCGGCAAGGGAAACTGCCCCGATCGATTGGGCCGGATGTCTTGAATCGACCATGAAGTTGCCCCGGCATGGTCAATCGTCGTAGGGTCAGGGAAATGGGATGAGTCGTTGCAGTGGACGGTCGCCAAACCGGGCGTTCTCTGTTGGGATCGGCAAACGCAATTCCGCTCTCCTCGTTCGCAGCTGGCACTGCGGCCTTGTCAGCGGCACATGGCAGGCGGGGCTTTGCGGTCGCAATAGGGGGGCCTTGTGTCCTCGATTTCCACTCTGGACTCGCGTCGCATCCGAGGCAATAGGGACGGATGCTGGGCAAAGGAGGTCGACGTGAAAGCGGCAAGGTTGTTGTTTGTTGTCGGACTGATCTTGGTGGGCGCCTATGCGGGATTTGCCTCGGCGCAAACCTCCACCGAGATCCCTGTCCTCACAGATGTTGTTCAACTTGCGCAAGCGTCGGCTTCAGCAGCGGCGCTTGCGGCGGCTGAAGCAGAGGCGATCGAGCAGGAAGCGCGCCTCCTGCTCGCAGAACTGGATACAGAAGACATTCTGACCAAGGCGCAGGAAGCAGTCAGTGAAGCTCAGGCCGCCGCGACCGCCGTGTCGACCGCCGAGGCGGAAGTCGAGTCGACCGCGGAGAGCCATGCGGAAGCCTGCACGGAAGCTCTTGCGTCGGCTCAAGCACGGGCGTCGGCGATTGAGTCCGTGTACGCTTGGGCTCAAGCACGGGCGTCTGCGTTTGCTTCGGCTTGTGCCGATGCGCGGGCCCGGGCCGAGGCGAGCGTGTCAGCATGTGCTTTGGCGATCGCCGAAGCCGAAGCCACGGCAGACGCGTTTGCTTTGGCTTGCGCAGAAGCGGTCGCGCATGCTGGGGCATCGGCATCGGCATGTGCCTCGGCGCGGGCGGAAGCGGAAGCGGCCGTTGAGGTGATGGCGCGAGCGATTGCCGCCGCGGCGGCACAAGCACAGGCCAGCGTTTCGGCCTGCGTTTCCGTTGAGGCTGCGGTGGCGAGTTACGCTGAAGCGATCGCTGAGGCAATGGCGGAGGCGATCGCGATCGCCGAAGTCCGCGTTACTGCGGCCGCCGCTGCATACGCCAGCGCCAGCGCGGAAGTCGAGGTGTGCGCGGAGCTCACTGCAACGGCGGAAGTGCGCGCCTCAGCAGTTGCCCAGGCTGCTGCTCAAGCAGCAGCGTACGCTGCCGCAACGGCATCGGCTTACTCTCAGGCACAAAGCATCGCTCAGGTTGTCGGGCAGAACATCGCGCAAGAAGTCCCATGCGGAGTGGTTGTCGGTGAGGTTCGAGGTGTCGTTCAGGCAATTGCGACGGCAGTCGCCGAAGCGGATGCCGCAGCCCGAGCGGCCGCGCAGGCGGCGTCACTTGCTCAAGCGTCAGCATCAGCTCATGCAGAGGCAGCTGCGTCTGCGTACGCAAGTGCTGTCGCTCAGGCGGAGGCATCTGCGGTAGCGTATGCCCAAGCCCAAGCAGCTGCTCAGGCGATTGCTCGAGCGAGCGCTTCAGCTGAGGCACAGGCGTTTGCCGCGGCTGCTGCGATTGCGGAGGCTCGTGCAGAAGCTGTCGCCTATGCCGAAGCCATTGCGATTGCTGCAGCGCAGGCGACGGCGTCCGCCCAAGCGGCGGCGCGGGCGATTGCGATCGCGGAGAGCGACGCAACTGCTCAGGCCACATCCGCTGCCTCTGCGTGCGCACTTGCTGCAGCGCATGCCGAAGCGATGGCGGAGGCAATGGCTGGAGCGAAGGCCACGGCACAAGCGAGCGCGGCAGCGATTGCCAGCTCTTGTGCGACGGCCTCAGCCTCAGCTTCGGCGATGGCGTCGGCGGTTGCGGAAGCCCGGGCCACAGCTTCTGCCGCGGCGACAGCGGCGGCTACGGCATGTGCGGAAGCAGACGCCCAAGCCAGGGCGTGGGCAGCTGCGTACGCGACGGCGAGCGGGCGCGCGACAGCGGCGGCAAGTGCGTCGGCGAGCGCGTTCGCACGCGCTCAAGCCGCAGCTTCGGCCATGAGTGGAGCCGTCGCATCTGCTGTCGCGCGAGTGTCCGTAGAGGCAGCGGCGTGTGCCGCAGCAGCGGCGGAAGCTCAAGCAGCGGCGGAAGCATGTGTCACCGCTGCCGGCTCAGCGAGTGCATCTGCGCAAAGCGAAGCATCCGCAGCCGGAACTGGGTTCAGCTATGAGCAAGCGTATGCTGCAGCAGTTGCTACGAGCTCGGCGGATGCGTTCGGCTATGCGCAGGCAGCCGCCACGGCAGCAGCTCGCGCGCAGGCCTCTGCGCGGGCGGCCGCATCTGCCTATGCCGAAGCCTGTGCAGTGGCGCTTGCGCAAAGTCAAGCGATCTGCGAAGCGGCAGCCGAGGCCCATGCCGAAGCACGAACGTGCGTCTCGGTATACGCGGATGTCTCGGCCGAAGCTCTGGTCTACGCCGAAGCGGTAGCGCAGGCAGTCAGTCAAGCGCAGGCAGCAGCACTTGCTGCAGCTCAAGCGGAAGCGGACGCTCAAGCGGAAGTTTCGGTTGCTGTCGATGCGATGGCTGCGGCCCAGGCAGACGCGGACGCCTACGCGTATGCGGCTGCGCTGGCGCAGGCTGAAGCGGCCGTACAGGTGGGCGTTGGCGTGGAGGCGATTGCCCTTGCCCACGCAGATGCGTATGCAGCGGCCTTGGCGGCGGCTCGAGCGGCTGCGATTGCGGAGGCCGAAGTAGCCGTTGCGGCGCAAGCTGCGGCGGCGGCGTATGCCGATGCCGTTGCGGGTGCGTTCGCGGCGGCGCGTGCCGAAGCCTCCGTACACGTGCTCGCGTTCAGCGCGGTCAGCGTCCTAGCGGAAGCCCACGCAGAAGCGCTTGCCTCCGTGGAGGCATTGGCAATGGCGTTCGCTTCGGCATCGGCATCGGCTCAGGCGGCAGCGCACGCGTCGGTTCGAGCTTCAGTGGCCGCTGAGGCATGTTCAACAGCTCTTGCTCAAGCGTTTGCGATGGCGAATGCTGCGGCGAGTGCAGAAGCCACAGCGCAGACTTCGGTCGAGGTCGTGCCGGATATCGAAATGTCGATCCGATCCTTCATTGATCCCGAGTGCCTAACACCCATCTGCGAGGACGAGGGCATCGACCGTTGCCCGTCATGCGATTCGTGCTGTCCGCAGACGGGGACGACGCCTGACGACCGAATTCCGACACCGGGGTGTCCGGAGACGATTCCTCTTACGTGGGATCTGGGGCAGGTTCCAAGTGGCGGGTACTACACGAGAAGCATGTCTATCCCGTCCTCGATCTGGTCGGCAGTGGCCGCCTACGAGCTTGCCGGGGCGATCCCGATCAGCTCGAGCATGCCGCCTGACGGAGGAATCACACTCGATGTGGCAAACCGCATGGGTTCCGTGTCCGGAACCTTCGAGCCCGGCGCGAGTTACAGCACGACGTTCAATCTGATCGACTACCGGCAGTGCACAATCGCCAGGCTCACGGTTGTTCTCACCGGAGAAGGCCGCTACGTGCCGGATTTGAGCCGAGTGTGCATGACGGTCTCAGCGGTTCATGAGCAGCCGGGTTTCCTGTTCTTCTCAGGGACAACCACGGAGATCGCGGCGTACATTACGGTGAACTACTCGGAAGAACAGCAGACAGCGTTCCAGCTTTGTGATGTCGCTGGGCAGCGGTACAACCTGACTGCCAACTCGTACGCGTACAGCCTGGAGCAGGAGCAGCTTCCCTTCGATCGCTGGGAGAAGTACGATCCGAACTCCGATTCGTGGATGACGATCGGCGAGCAGCAGAACATCAGCGTGTCGATGGAAGCGCAAGCCGCCTATCGTGCGGTGTACAGCGGTGAAGGGCCGACAATCACCGTCACGCCCACTGTGCCGCCCGATCTCACCGCGGTCCCTTGCTTGAACATCAGTGCGGTGGTCATGTACGAGCGAATCGCAACCACCACGTTCACTCTGTTCCAGACGCCTCAGTATGAGACCGAGGCGATCTATCCGCAGATTCTGGTGGATGGAGAGGCACGCGTGGCGCCATTCCAACTGTGCGATTCGCGGCAACGGCAGGTCACACTGGATCCGGAAGCCGAGCATTGGACACAGGACGAGCGGTATCTCGAATTCTGGAAGTGGCAGCGGTACGACGCGGAGAGCGAAACCTGGAACGACATCCTCATTCTGCAGCTGTTCACGCGAGGAGACCCATCTCACGCGCTTCGAGTCACCCTGGGATCAAGCGGTCAGATTCGGGCTGTGTATCGGCAGGCGACGATTCTCTACTAGCATGTGACGGCGCCCGAGGCGGAATTCTCGCCGCCTCGGGGGGGCATTGGAGGCCGGAGAAGCATTTGCCGCCTCCCGCGGGAAGCGAAACGGGCGGATCCTCCGATCCGTCCGTTTCTCCTTTTCTCTCATCCCGCGCGGCCCGGCCTGCTCCGGATCCGCTTCGGTCTACCGCCCTACGGGAGCGGTAAGTAGTCGACCACCGTGGGCAGTCCGTCGAACCGAACGAAGAACCCGACGTAGTCCCGCGGATCGTCGTCTTCGTAGCCCGTCCAGACGTCCGCCAGCCGCGTATGGAACAGGTCGAGAAGCGCCGGTGGAACCGCTGCGAGCGGGAACGTCAAGGTCAGCGGGACACCGGGAACCAACTCCACGATGCCTGCGTCAAATGTGTCGAAGATCGTGACGGCTTCGGGAAGCCATGACGTTGTGTAGGCAAGGCCGGCGAAAACCTCGCACGGACCGATATACGTTGCCGCTCCGGAGTTGAGGATCGCAATCTGCACTTCGCCTCCTGGCGCTCCCGTCGCTCCTCCGGCCCCGACTGGGGCGTCGAGAGACTCGATGTCCACATGGGCGCGGGGAAGCATGTAGCGATAGCGAAGGACCGATTCGAGGATAGTCACTGCCCAGTTTCCGTTTGTGCTGTCGATGTCGAGGAAAATACTGACAGCGCGATCTCCGACAAGCGAAGCAAGGTCGGCAATCGTAAATGTTGTCTCTGTGGTTGTGCCGGTGGAGCCAAACAGCGCTCCCAGCAGCCCTCCGTCGGCGTAGATCAGATCCTGTTCCCTCGGCGAGTCCACATCGTTGGCTTTGATCGTAAGTGTCGCTGCTCCGAACAGCCATGTCGGAGATACTCCATCTTCGAGCGTATGCGTCCAGCCGAAATCGTCGTCGAACCAAAGATACAGCCCGAACCCCGGCTCGGAGTCAAGCACTTGCTCAACGATCACAGGGACCGCCAAGCATGCTGCCCCGATGGCGAGGACTCCCACCAGCAGTAGACAGATCACTCTTCCCATCATGATGGCCTCCTTCTCTTCCATGCAGCTCTTCCTAATGCACCTTCGAGAGGCGGTCTGTGTTGCTTATGGAGCCTGACGCCGCGATCCGATCCGTTCCATACCCGACCGTGGCGATGGAACAGATCGTGGTATCCCAGTTTGCACGTCTATCGGCGAGACGAAATTGGCTGTGAGAGGTGCGGCGACACGCTGTGAATTTGCCGACCGCCGGGAACTACTGCTAGCACCAGCTTCCGAACAAGCAAGCCACACAAACATTGGCGACCTCCCGCTCCGGCGGCTCGGCTGCCTGCCTTTGTGTGGCCCGTGGCTTTGCGTCCCGTTCTTTCGCGCGGTTTGCCCTTTTCGGAGCTACTGAGTGAACCATAGAGCGGGAACTCGTCGGATGTCAAGACGAATCTGACCGGGCGCCGCCGATCGAATCGACGGCGTCGAGAGTCCATCGACAGTGAGGTGTGTCGTACCGCAACGCGCAGCGGTTGGATCCAGTCCGAACGACATAGTGCACCGAATCGATCCGGTCGTGGCATTTGCGCCGAGATTGCTGAGGAGCGGTGGCACGAGTGCGGCCCCACCGGGTGGCGAAGTGGCGGGGGCCGGGTGATGGCTGATGATCGAAGGTCGCCTGTGTTGATCCAAGGCGAACCTGTTCGACACGGTGAACCTTGTAGTCTCTCCGATTCCATCGGAACGAGAGAGGCTGAGGTGATGCGCCATCTGTCCAGAAGACTGCTGAGACTGCGATCGGCTGCTCCACGGTGTGCCACATGATCGGTTCAGTGTAACCGCTGAACAATCTCGCGGCCAGCTCTGAAGGTCCGCTGCAGGAAGCTGCCCCGAGCGGTTGCGGATATACTGCGCGCGGAGGGAGGTCGACGAACGATGCCTGAATTGCCGGATCTTGAAGTGTTGCAGGCGACGCTGGGCGCACGGGTGCTCGATCGTAGGATCGAATCGGTCCGCGTCCTCCGACCGGGGATTCTGAAGACATTCGATCCGCCGGTTGAATCGCTCATCGGGGAGCCGTTTCGATCGATTTCGCGGCGGGGGAAACATCTGATCTTCACACTCGATGCAGCGCTTCATCTGGTGGTTCATCTGATGGTTTCCGGGAGGCTGATTGTCACCGGAAGCGAGACCAAAGCGACCAAGGCGACGGGATTCCTTGTGGGAATGGAGGGCGGTCAGGATTTCCGACTGGTGGAAGGCGGACACATCAAGCGCGCAACCGTTCACGTTGTATCTGATCCACAGAGCGTGCCGCGAATTGCCTGTGCCGGGATCGAGCCGCTCTCGGAAGCGTTTACGGTTGAGGCGTTTGCGAAGCTTGTCGCGGAAACGCGACGTCAAGCGAAGCATGTACTAACCGACCAAACGCTGATCGCTGGAATCGGTACATCCTACGCCGATGAGATCCTGTTTGCGGCGCGAATATCGCCACTGCGGTATGTGAACAAGCTGGACAACGAAGAAACCCAACGTCTTCATGCCGCGATTCGAGATGTGCTTTCATCGTCGATCATCGCGGTGCGCGAACAGGTGGGAGACGGCGCTTTGGTCAACCCGCCGCGCGGACACATGAAGGTCTACAAGCGCGAAGGTCATCCGTGTCCGGTATGTGGTACGAGGATCGCCGAGATCCGTTATGCGCAAACGCGAACCTACTATTGCCCCACGTGCCAGGCGAGCGGGGAGATCCTGCCCGACCGCCGCCGTTGGATGATGCAATAGCGAATTCGACGGTGGAGAATCCGCGCGATAGCGAATTCGACGGTGGAGAATCCGCGCACTAGCGAATTCGACGATGGAGAATCCGCGCACTAGCGAATCCGACGATGGAGAATCCGCGCACTAGCGAATCCGAGCGAAGAGAATCCGCGCACTAGCGAATTCGACGGTGGAGAATCCGCGCGATAGCGAATCCGAGCGAAGAGAATCC
>RXOA01000042.1 GCA_003979035.1 Candidatus Bipolaricaulota bacterium | reverse complement strand
GTCGCCGTGGTCGCCGATGCGCTGGCCGAGTGTGCGCGGCGCATCGGCTGCGGCGATGATGATTTCCTCGATCGATTGTTGCGGGGAGACCATGCTTGCCACAGCCAGCTTCGCTACGCAACGGCAAAACGGATTGCGGAGCACCTTGGCCGGCTTGGCGGAGGATTGTGCGGAGTGTTCGTCTACGGGAGCACCATGACGGATCAAGCGGTTGCCTGTTCGGATATCGACCTGCTTGTCGTCATCGAGCGCAAGTCCGATCAGGCAAAGGCGCTGATCGGCAGGATCGATCTTGCCCTAAGCACGGGATTTCGATCGCTGCTGCCGGGGTGCCGAACACCGGATTCCCTGCTGGATATTCATCTTCTCGATGAAGATGAGGTTCAAACCCGTCGCGGATACGGCGCCGTCCTGAACTCGGTTCAGGCGAGTCCGGTTTGTCTGTGGCGGACCACTCCTAGAGTCCGAGAGGGGCTCCGTGAGAATCGGAGCCCCTCCGACATTCGCTTGCCGCAAACGCAAGCGGATGGTCTTCTTTCGCGCCAGTCTTAGTCGGCATTCACGTACAGCTGTGTCATCTTGGTCGGATCTTCGACATCGAACTGGACCAGACTCAAGACGTTGAGGTGGGTTTGGCTGCCCGGGTTGACGCAACGCGTCTCTCCCAGCTGATCCCTGTAGCTTCCGAGTACGGCGGATTCGTGGCAATGGCCGCACAGCACGAGGTACGGTTGCGTGCGTTCGATGAACCGACGGATCTCGGAGCTTCCGACATGCTCGTTGCGGCGCACCCGGTCCACCGATCCGAATGGAGCGGCAAGGTCAAGCTGGGTGCCGTAGGGGGGGCTGTGGAATAGGTGAATGGTTCTTGCCGGGTCGTAGGGGAGTCTTCCTGGCCGGTTCGACGAGTTCGTGTGGGTTCGCTGCATGAACGTCTCGAATCGTGCGAGATCGTCGGCGATCGTGGTCCGAGTTTCGCGCCCGTCGATCGGAACTGAATGGATGCCGGCCTCGAACAGGTCGGCGCAGGGGTCCATCCCCGCCGGGCGAAGGTGTAGTCCGTTGTCGTATTTCACCCAATCCATCAGCAATCCGGCGCCGGGTGTCACATACGGATATCCGCACACATAGAGCATCGATACGTCATCGGGAAAGAACCGCTTCATCTGCCGTGATTCGCGAAGTTCGACCAAGCGGTCGTTGATCAGGTGGAAGTTGGACACGCGCTGGTCGAATGCCAGAAGCAACTCCTCGTTGGCGCGCCGGTCATCGTTGCCCATGATGACATAGACATCCGTATGGCGGTGATTCACAAGAAACGCTTCAAACAGCGGGATAAAATCGTGGCAGAAGAAATCGCGCTGGAGCGCCGCCCCGTCGGCGCACTCTCCGGGCGAGCTTTCCAGAATGGCGGAAGGCGCCAGATCCCCCGTGATGAACAACGATGTCGCTTTCCATGTGGCGGCGACACGCAGCAGAAGCTCGTAGATGCGGACGTTGCCGTGGATGTCGGTGACTGCAATTGACTGCATCATGTCAGTGATTTTAGAGTATCCACGATTGGATCGCTGTCAACCCCGAGGCGCACAAAGACCTCGATGGGTGTCGTGGGGAGAAACGCGAGGAAGTGCCACGGAGGTTTCCATGGGCCACGCAGCCGCGAATGTGTATCAGACCGTGATGAAGCAGTTCGAGCTCGCCGCCGACACGATGGGCCTGAACCCGGATGTTCGGAAGATCCTCGCCCGTCCGACGAATGAGGTGATCGTTCACTTCCCGGTGAAGATGGATGACGGCACGGTGGAGATGTTCACCGGGTATCGCGTTCAGCACAACGATGCTCGCGGGCCGTTCAAAGGCGGCTTGCGGTTCCATCCGGCGGTGGAAATTGACGAGGTTCGGGCGCTGGCAACCTGGATGACCTGGAAGGCGGCGATCGTGGATATTCCATTCGGAGGGGCGAAAGGCGGGATCCGATTTGATCCGCATGAGCACTCCCACGGAGAACTCGAGCGAATCTCGCGACGGTTTTCGTTTGCGCTCGGCAGCAATATCGGACCGGAATATGACATCCCCGCTCCGGATGTCAACACCAATCCGCAGATCATGGCGTGGATCCTGGACACCTACCTCTCCACCCTCCCTCCCCAGGAACGATTCCGTTCGGTGCACGTCGTGACCGGGAAGCCGGTCGAGGCGGGAGGCAGTGTCGGCCGGGACAAGGCCACGGGGCAAGGGGTCGTCTTCGTGATCGAGGACTGGGCGAAGAGCCGCGGCGTCGACCTCGCTCACGTGTCCTACATCGTTCAAGGGTTCGGAAACGTGGGATCCTGGACGGCACGTCTTCTTGCGCCGTTCGGATCTCGCTTGGCGGCGGTCGAGGATCACACCGGGGCGATTCACAACCCCGACGGGATCGATGCCGAGACGCTGACCCGACACGTTGCCGAACACGGTGGCGTGTCGGGATATCCGCATGCAGTTGCGGTTTCTCATCAAGCGTTTCTTGCCACCCAAGCCGACATCTTCATTCCTGCGGCGCTGGAAAATCAGATCACCGCTGAAACGGCGCCCCTGCTCCAAGTTCGCTTGGTTGCCGAAGGGGCCAACGGCCCCACCGATCTTGACGGGGACCGAATCCTCGCGCAGCGGGGAATCGACCTTCTTCCCGACGTGCTCTGCAACGCTGGCGGCGTGGTGGTCAGCTACTTCGAATGGCTTCAGAACAAGCGCAGCGAATTCTGGGAGCTTGACGAGGTTGATGGGAAACTGCGCCGGCGGATGAGCGCGGCGTACCGTGCCGTGTCCGATGCGGCCGTGGAGTTCGACACCGATTGGCGCACGGCGGCGTACGTGGT
>RXOA01000041.1 GCA_003979035.1 Candidatus Bipolaricaulota bacterium | reverse complement strand
CATGACCGCCTACGAAAACCGAATGCCCAGCTACTTCGGAACGCCGCCGGTGAATCTGATCGCCGCGCTCGCCATCAGCCTCGATCAGATCCTGGACGAGGGGATGGAGTCGCGGTTCGAGCGACACCGTCGCCTTTCCCGCTCGTTTCAGGCGGGTGCTGACGCGCTCGATCTTCATCACGTTCCGCTGTCCGAACAGGACCGTGCGGTGACGTTGTCCGCGGTGTATCTTCCTGAATCGATCGACAGCGCGTCACTGCGCTCCGCCATGGCTCGCCAGGGCATCATCGTCGCCGGCGGCCTCCATCCGGAGATCCGCGAGAGGACGATCCGGGTCGGTCACATGGGCGCGGTGGATTCCGCGGATATTCTCGGCACGCTGGGCGCTTTGGAACATGCATTGATTGCCATGGGGGTTGCGATCCATCCGGGAGCCGGTGTGCTCGCGGGACAGCAGGCGCTGGCGCTTGGCGGCCGGAATTGACCGCTTCGGCCGGGATACTCTAGGATGTCCTCATGGCTAGTCGGCGGTGGCTGCTTGTGTGCTTCGTATGTCTCGGCCTCATGTTGGCACCGACGGGCGCAGCCTTGTCTTCATCAGAAAGTCCCCCGCTCGATCCAATGCCCTTCGCGCTGGAACGAATCGTTCGCGCTGAGTGCGGCGTAGTCGCTGCCGCGCACCCGCAGGCGTCGGCCGCAGGGATCGAGATTCTGATGCGCGGTGGGAACGCCGTCGATGCGGCGGTCGCCACGGCATTTGCTCTTGCCGTGGTAGAGCCGGAAGCATCCGGCCTCGGCGGTGGGGGATTCATGGTCATTTACGACGCCGCATCACACGCATCCACGGCTGTTAACTACCGCGAGACCGCGCCAGGGGCGGCGATCGAAACGATGTTTTCCGTCGATCAGAACGGTTTCCCCGGCCTGTGGGGCGCGCCGTCCGATACAGCCGAACAGGCACAGCGGATGAGATATGGCGGTGCGGCTGTCGGTGTTCCGAGAACCGTTGCCGGTTTGCTTGCGGCACACGAGGCCTACGGCCGGCTCTCACGTGCCGCGATCCTGGATCCGGCAGTTCGTCTTGCTCGCGAGGGGTTCACCGTGAGCAAGACGCTCTACAGTGCAATCCTCAACATCTACGATGTCCTGCTCTCCGAAGAAGCCCTGGCTCGCGTGTTCTTGAACGACCTGTTGCCGTACGAGCCGGGAGAAACCATGATCAGGCCGGATCTCGCGGCGACGCTTGAGCGCATTTCGGCGGAAGGAGCAGTCGCTTTCTACTCGGGTGACGCGGGAGCCGCCATTGTCCATGCCGTCCGGCAGGCGGAGGGGATTCTCGCTGCCGAGGATTTAGAGACGGTCGTGGTCGATCTGGAGCGCCCGATGACGTCAACCTACGGAGGAATGACACTGGTCGGCGCCGGCCTCCCGGCGGGGACGCTGTCCGTGTTCGAGACGCTCCAGATCCTGTCCCTCTTGGACTTGAGTTCCGCTTCGCCGGGAAGCGCCTCGGCGATTCACCAGATCGTCGAGGCGACGAAGCTCGCGTTTTCCGACCGTTTTGCCTTCCTCGGCGATCCGGCGGTTGTCGATGTGCCGGTGGATCTTCTCCTATCTGCGGCATGGGCCGCCGAGCGAGCCGGCCGGATCGATCCGTTTCACGCAACACTCGATCCGCCATTCGGAACCTGGGATCCTGGGAGCACGACCCATGTATCCGTCGTAGATGATGAGGGCAATGCTGTGTCGCTTACGCAGTCGATCGGTTCATTCTTCGGTTCGCGTGTCTTTGTTCCCGAGTTGGGGATCCTGATGAACAACACCATGGCCGATTTCGATCCGGTTCCGGGGCGGGCCAACAGCGTCGGTCCCGGCAAGGCTCCGTTGAGCAGCATGTCCCCGCTCCTTGTGTTCGACGAGGGCAGGCTCCGTCTTGCCCTCGGCACGCCGGGAGGGACCAGAATCACGAGCACGATGGTGCAGCTGATCGTCGATCTGGTGGACTGGAATCTGTTGCCGGAGGTTGCGATGGGTCAACCGCGGTTTCACAGCACCGGCAGGGTTCTCGAATTGGAGTCGCCTGTTCCGCAGACTGTCATCGACGCCTTGACGGCTCTCGGCCACCCGGTCGAAGTCAGGAGTGAACTTGATCTCTATTTCGGTGGAGTTCAGCTCGTGGAGGTTTTGAACTCGGAAGACGGTCGGCAGTTGGTCGGCATCGCCGATTCACGACGCGCGGGCCGCGCCGCCGGCTATTGATGGCGGCCTTGATGGGAGGCCGTTGCTGGATAAGCAGGGAAAGAGTCTGCCACAAGATGTCCGTTCGCATCTCGATCGTTCAGACGGACGGGCCGCAAAGGAGGTTTGTATGCGTAGTCGCATGAAGTATCGGGGCATCGCTTCCATTCTCGTTCTTGTCGTCGGTCTGTTCGCATGGACGGCAATGGCGGAGCAAGTCGCCACAAGCACGGAAGGCATGGTGGCGACCGCTCACGAATTGGCGGCGGAAGCCGGAGCGGAGATTTTGGCAATGGGCGGAAACGCGATTGACGCCGCGGTGGCTGCGGCATTCGCGATCACTGTCGTGGAACCGAATGCATCAAGCCTCGGAGGGGAAGGGTACATGGTCATTAGTCTCGCGGACGGCCGCGATCTGGCGATCGACTACAGATCCACCGCTCCGGGACACATCACCTACGAAGACGACAACGATGAGCCGCGCTACGGCGCCGAAGCAACGTGCGTTCCAGGTGTTGTCGCAGGATTGACTCTCGCCCTTGAGGAGTACGGAACCATGACGTTGGCTGAGGTGATGGCCCCGGCGATCCGGCTCGCCCGAGACGGATTCCCGCTGGACCAGGTTCTCTACGACAACCTCTCCAACCTCTACGGCTACACCGACAGCGGAACCGATCCGATCGTCGGCCCGGTGTATTTCCCGGACGGATTCATTCCCGATGTCGGTTCCGTGCTTGTCCAGGAAGACCTGGCGCACGCGCTTGAGTTGATTGCGAGTGAAGGGCCGTCCGTG
>RXOA01000040.1 GCA_003979035.1 Candidatus Bipolaricaulota bacterium | reverse complement strand
CACCTAGACCCATCTCCGCGTCCTCCTGCAGATGGCGAGGAATTGTGATTTCGTAACAAGCGGTTACCGTGACGCTCGGCGCCCATCCCGCGAGAAACGCTTTGGCGCGAACCGTAGAGCTATTTTCGAGAAGGATTGTCTCCCCGGCGATCGCGCGTGCCGAAGCCGGTGTCGGCTCTGCTCCGTCGAGCGTGTACCGAATCTCGGCCCCGGGCGTCGGACAGCTCAGAGCGATCTCCACACTCCGGGCATAGGTCCCCCCCGGAGGATCGAACGCCGGCGCAGCAACGTGAGCGATCACAGTGTAGGCCGCCTCTGAAGTCTCACTCGCGATCCACCCGTCCGTCGCCGGATCGGGGAATGCACGAGCCTTCACCACAGCGCTCTGAACCAGCACTACAGGGTCGGTGTAGGGCAGGCTGTTCTCCGAAGGGTCGCTGCCGTCCAACGTGAAGCGGATCGCTGCATTCTCCACGGAGCAACTCATCACCACCTGGACCTCGTCGACGTACTCCCCGCCTTCCGGCGAGAGGGTCGGGCTCGGAACCTGCACCGGCGTAGCCCCTGATTGAACCACGATGTGGATGGCTTGCTCGACATGAATCTCAGCTTGACGCTCATCAGAGCCGGTGTTGGGACTCACGGAGTACGAGAAGCTCCCGTTGCCGGTCCCCGCTCCGCTCGCGGCGTCAATGTTGATCCAAGAAGCCGAGCAGGTTGCTGCCCATGAGGTGACCGCCGCTACGGTGACGGTTTCGGTCCCCCCTCCGGCGTCGATTTCGAGCCGACTCGGCTCCACAGTGATATCGCCGCCCGGCTGGGGCATCGGATCAACCGCCTCCGCTGCCGTCCGGAAGCCCCACAGCGCTCCAGATGAACATTCGCCGCCTGCCGTGGTGTCAACAACCCAGAAGTACTGCGTGGAATGCGCCAGCTCCTGACTCAGCTCCACGGTGATCTTTCCCGCCTCGCTGGGCCCGAGAGTGATGAGATGCGCCTCGGGACTCCGCTCACCGACAACCGAGACATCGGTTCCCATGTAGACGTCGTAGGTCACGCTGACATTGGCATTCCCCGCGCTGAAACCGAGCGGTCCCGAGGGGGACACGTCGGCCGCGCCGTCCGCAGGAACGGGAGCCGTTGCCGGAAGCAATTCCGGGGACTCAGGGCCGCTGGGCGGAGCAATGTCCATGACCCCGTACGTAATCACGTTGTAGCTGTACGGAATCTCTGTGGGCAGGCTGTACCATCCATCACCAGTTCCTCCCCACCCGAAATTCAGGTGGAACATCCCCGTTTCCGGATCGAATCCGTCACAGATGATGGCATGTCCTCCCGAATCGCTGACCACCGCCAGTTCGGCCGGCATTCCGGCATCCATGTTGCCAGCCAGGTCGCGATAGAACGCCTCCCGGTCAACATAAAATGGCGTTCCCCAAAACGAATACTCGTAGGTGCGCAACTCCGCGCTTGCATAGCCCCATACTCCAGGCCGGACGAAGCGAGTGTAGGGCGTGTCGCCTCCGGCGAGTGCCACGGCGACGTCGAGCACGTGAGCGCCCGACCCCGACGCTGTGTAGTCCATGGCAATCGACACGCCGACCGCGTAGGACAGCGCTGCCATCATGCCGGTTTCGGGGTTGGCCCACGGCTCCATGCCATAGCTGATTTCGGAGATAGACGCGGATCCGGCATCCACAAGGATTCCCCGCGTGGCGGTAACATAGTCGTCTTCAGTGCCGAAGGCGACACTCGACGGGTATCCCCAATAGGCGATGATCTGCGCCGTGGCGGTGGCGACGCATCCGACCGCACTGCGCCGGCCTGCGGTCGGATCGATCGGGCAGAGGCTGTTCCAGGGATCGCCTCCCGACCACGTCGCTGACTGCAGCAGCGGACCCGTGGCAGTTTCCGACAACGCTGCAGCAGGCGCAAACACCGCCTGCCCCCAGGCTGCTTCGTTTCTTGCCAGGGTGCCCGAAGGCAGGACACCGGCCTCCAGGGCCGCCATTCGCAAGTCTAGATCGGCGCGCAGCACATGAAGCAGGGCATTGGTCTCCGCTTCGTTCCAAGAGAAGTCCGATTCCGTTGAGAACGCAACCACCGGCTCGATACCCGTGTCCGCAGCAACCACGACGTACCCCACAGGGTGCGTCACGAACACATACCCAAGCACGCG
The DNA here is from genome assembly GCA_003979035.1 of Candidatus Bipolaricaulota bacterium. Lineage (GTDB taxonomy): Bacteria > Bipolaricaulota > Bipolaricaulia > UBA7950 > UBA9294 > RXOA01. Next base: position 4,638 of record RXOA01000040.1, on the reverse strand, counting down.
CCCCGTATCCGGATCCTCAAGGGGAACGCCCGTCCCGTCTCGGATCGACATGGTTCCGAACTCGGTCGCTGCGGCAATACCCGAGACTTGCGTCTCCGCAACCTGTCGCGCAAGATCCCTGTCGACCGGCTCTCCGTGAACGAGATGCCCAGTGCAGAATAGAAACAACGCGCAACTAATAGAAAATATCCATCGCAATGCTTTCCTAAGACAGATCCCCGTGTTCATATGGCGAAGATTGTGCCTACAAGTCGAATCCACTAGCCGTGCTAATGATCACAGGAATCTGCTAGTGATGGACCTTTTCGCCTATTTGCAGGGAGGATTTCCCCAAGAGAATTCGGCCGCAAGAATGGTGTGATCGGAGGGCCTTTCCGCCTTCCTTGGCCCGACATCGATCCACGCTGTACGGGAGCATTCGGCAAGAGGCTGCGTCGCCCAAATGTGATCCACGCGCCACCCGATGCCTCTTGAAACGGCTTCTCTGGCCCGGTAGTCGAAGAACGTGTACTCGCCTCCCGATGTCACGTGCCGGCGAAAGACATCGACAAAGCCCCACGCCTTCACGGAGGCCAACGCTTCTCGCTCCCGTGGGTGAAACCCCACCCGGCCGTTGAGCCGTACCGGATCGTAGACATCGATTTCCTCGGGTGCCACATTGAAGTCTCCCATCCATAACAAGGGCGTTTTTGGATCGAAGCGGTCCGCGAACCAAGATTTCAGACGCCCCAGCCACTGCAATTTGTACTCGAAGTACTCATGCCCGGGATCTCGTCCTTGGGGCACGTAGGTATTGACGACAACGACACCATCAATGCTTGCGGCAAGCAACCGCGCGCGATCGGCCGGCCCACCATCATCAAGTCCGATCGCCAACAGGCTCGCAGATCGGCGCGTCGCGATGGCGACTCCGTTGTAGCTCTTCTCGCCACTGATCAGAACCCGATACCCTACTTCGTCAAACGCTTCCTTCGGGAATTGCTCGTCCTGAACCTTCGTTTCTTGCATGCAGAGGATGTCCGGCGCATGGTCGCCGAGCCACGACAGGATGATCGGCAGCCGGGTCCGAACGGAATTCACGTTGAACGTCGCCACGCGTAGCATTACAGCACCGCCGCTCCTTCCCGCCCTCATAGGCGGGTGTCGATTCGCACCCGCTCTACACGGTCGCCGGGATGATTCCGCTGAATGTTCTTACATCCAGCCCGCGCTCCGTAAGCGCCTGAAGGAATGGGTTGATGCCCAGCGAGTCGCTGGCAATGTGCCCGGTGACGATCAGCGTCCTGCGGTCGCCGTATACTTCCTTCAATTGCGACACATCCCCCGGGCTGCAATGGATGTAGATGAGCGTGTCGATCCCGTGATCGAAGTACGCTTTGGCAACCTGGTATCCTCCGTTGGTTCCTGCCCCGTGCGAGACCACGGTTCGACCGATGCGGCGCTTCGGATCTCCCAGACGGACTTCGATTTCGGTCGCCGCGTTCCGGAACTCCGCGAAACGATCCTTGAGGAAGACAGCCAGCGCTTCTGCACTGATCTCCGCTCCCGCTGCAGCGATGGCCTCCGCCATCCGTCGACGCCCGATTTCATCCAGAGGCGTGTGGATGTTCATATAGCCAAGGCCAAGCAGTCGCGCGATCGAAGGCGCGTGATCCACATTCCGCATCGATGCTTCAATCCGTTGCCGTTCCGCCCATGGACCAACAATTTGGCGCGCCGTTTCCGCCGGCACGCCCTGGCCGATCATCTGATCCGCATGGCGCCACAGCACCTCATGAAAACGAAGCTTCGCCTGTCCGCCCATCGGGTGGTGAGCGATCGCCAGGTCAACTCCGAGGTCTCGTGCCAACAGCAGCTCCGCCGGGCCGATGTCGACCCCGACGAGAACTTGCTTCACGGCGCGCGCGGCATGGTAGATCGCAGAATCCCCCGGGACTTCCCCGCCGGCAAATCCCGCCATCTCCACCGCAAGCGCCATGATGTCGTTCGTGTTCATCGTGCCCTCTTCTCCTCAGCCCCGATCGCCTGTCGTCTCCATCGGCTTCGTTCGCGGGGCGTTTGCCGCGGCGAACGCCGCCGTCGTCACTCCGGCCAATTCCGATCCCCCGACGAACTCGCGCAGCAGAGAGTTGCCCGGCACCAATTCCGCAGAGCACGGTTCGAACCAATCCAGAAGCGACATCAGCCGTTCGGCTTCGACCTTGACTTGCGGATCGTTTACCTGGAGAAGCAACGGTTCGGCAAACGGCTTGAGCACGGCCCATTCGTACGCCAACGCCGAGTTGAAGCGATCATCGGCCTGTTCTTGATACGGGAAAATGTTGTTCTTCTCTCCCCGCCGGACATTCTCCCACAGCAAGAGCGTCTTCTCCGCTCCGTACCCGCGGGAAATCGCGTCCCGGACAATTCGACGAATCAGCCGCGTGTCCGTGGTGGGTACGCGGTTGTGGTCATCCAGATTAAGTTGCGTCAGCGCAGACACAAAGACCCGAAACACGTCCTCTCGCGGAAGGCCGGCAAACAACCCCGGGTTGAGACCGTGGATCCCCTCGACAAGGAGAATCTGGTTCGGCCTCAGTTGCACGACTTCGCCCACGCCGCGGTTCCCGGTCTGAAAGTCGTAGTGCGGCATTTGGACTGCATCTCCGTGAAGGAGGCTCACCACTTGGCGTTCGAGAAGGGAGGTGTCAAGCGCCGACAGTGCATCGAAGTCAAGCTTCCCTCCCTGAATCCGTGGTAGTTCCTGCCGGGGGTGGAAGTAGTCGTCCATCGAGATCGGCACAGGCTGAAGACCCTCGGCAAGAAGCTGAATCGCCAGCCTCCTCGCAAAAGTGGTCTTGCCTGACGAGGATGGTCCGGCAATCACGACCATCCGGCTACCATGCTTGAACCGCTCGGCAACTGCGGCGGCGATCGATGTGATTCTCTTTCCATGGAGGGCCTCGGCGACCAGAATCAGCTGTTGGATCCGACCGCCGGCAATAGCATCGTTGAGTGCTCCCACATGGGGAACCCCGAGAACATCGAGCCATCGCCCGTACTCGTCAAAAACTTCCCGCAACGCGGCAAACCGGCGAAGCGGCTGGATCTTGGTCGGCGCTTCGCGGCGCGGGAATCGTAGGATCAGTCCGTCTCGGAACGTCTCCAACGCAAACACGCGCAGCACGCCGGTGCTCGGAACCATGTATCCGTAGAAGTGGTCACACACACCTTCCAGGCAGTACACGTGCAAGTGATCTTTGTCGTATCGGTGCAGCAGCTGGAGTTTCTCGGCATCGCCGCGCTCGCTGAACAGGTCTCGTGCTTTGTCAATCGGCAAGCGAATTCGTTCAATCGGAAGATCCGCCTCCACCATCTGCTGCATCAGCGCCCTTACCTCGCCCACTTCCTGCGGCGTCAACGCAGGGTGCTCGAGAATCTGACAGTGGTATCCTCCGCTGGGGATCGAATAATCGACCCGAATTTCGGCTTCGGGAAACCGCCTCCGGATCGCCACAACCATCAGAAACGTCAAGCTGCGCGTGTAAATCCTCATTCCGTCGGAATCGGAGAGCCTGATCGGTAGAGCGGTAAGATCGCTCTCGACCGGCCATCCCAATTCCCGCAGCTCGCCGTCCGCTATCGCGGCAATCAACGGATCCGAGCGATCTGCAACCGCTGGCGCAAGGAATTCGCCGATCGTCGTTCCCCGCTTCGCCTCGTACACGTCACCGCCGGGAATTCGCACCTGGACGGTCGCTCGCAGCGGCGCTTTGCGTACGTCGGCTGTCTGCTTCGGTCGAGATTTTCGATGCGCGTTCATGATCACTCCGACAGCGACTCACGGCTCGTCGAACTCGATGAGCCCGCAGTAGAGGACTCCAACAGCGGGAACACCCGCTCCCGTATCCGGTCGATCTCGCGATCCAGCGCGTCCATCACCCGTTTCGGCGTCTCTTTCGCCTTCAACGACGGCGAGCCGCGCAATGACGACACAGAAACCCCGTACGTTGCCGCTTCCGTCTGCCATGCGTCGGGGATCTCATCGGCAACCTCGGCGTGATTCATGACCGCCCACGCCAGGACCCAAGCGCGCACGACATTCCCCACGTCGTATCCGCCACCGCCCAATGCGACCCAAGGAAGTCCCAGCGCCGCAAAATGCTGCACAATCTTCTCGAACCCCGACAACGACATCGCCAGGCTGGCGACAAGATCTCCGTCAAGGGCGTCCGCGCCAAGCTGAGTAACCAGGACATCCGGGCGGTACCGTTCCAACGCAGGGAGAATCGCTCGCTCGAGGCAACGTTCGTACGCCGCGTCTCCGGCACCCGGGAGGAGGGGGATGTTGATGGCGTATCCCTCTCCGGCGCCCACGCCCGCCTCATCGGTGTAGCCCGTTCCGGGGAAGATCGTGTGCCCGCTCTGATGGATCGAGATCGTCAGCACATCCTTCCGCTCATAGAACGCATGCTGCACACCGTCGCCATGGTGCGCGTCGATGTCTACGTAGGCAACTCGTTTCCCCGCAGCAAGCAGCGTATGAATGGCAAGCACAGCATCGTTCACATGGCAGAACCCCGAAGCGCGGGATGCCATCGCATGATGAAGACCGCCGGCAGGGCTGAACGACACGCGCGACCGGCCGGACGGGTTCCT
>RXOA01000039.1 GCA_003979035.1 Candidatus Bipolaricaulota bacterium | reverse complement strand
CGGGCGCCATCCGCGCCGTGGCTTCCACCACGACCGCCGCCGCCGATTCGCCCCCGGCGATCACGAAATCGCCGATCGAGATCTCTTCATCGACGTACGCCGTCAACCGCTCGTCCACGCCTTGGTAGCGGCCGCAAAGAAGAACCAGCTGATCGAGTTCGCTCCAATCGCGAGCATCGGCTTGCCGAAACAACCGCCCCTGGGAAGACAGAAGGAGGATCCGCCGGCGATTGGCCGGCGCAAGGGCGACCGCTTCGATTGCCCGGACGAACGGCTCGACCTTCATGACCATCCCCGGCCCGCCGCCGTAGGCGCGGTCGTCGACCACGCAGTGGGGATCGTCGGTGTAGTCGCGCAGATCATGGCAGCGGATTTCCACGTAGCCGTTCTCCTGAGCCGCTCCAACGACACCGACACCAAGCAGCGGAGCGATTCCCTCGGGAAAGATGGTGATGATGTCGAATCGGATCATGTCAAGCCGCCGTTTCCCGACGCGGGTCGATTTCCGATGGGTCTTGATCTTGATCTTGATCGTGCCAACGGTTCCGGGCCAAGGCCAGGAAGCTGTCGGTTCGCGTCAATCCATGATCTCGACAACGACTTCCCGATCGATGTACGACGCCACGGCGTCCAATGCGATCCGTAACGCCCCGATCGTTCGTCCGCCTCGGCCGAGAATCCGTCCGCGATCCTCCTTGGCGACCCTCAACAAGAAGATATCCACCCGTTCGGTTTCGATGCGCTCAATCCGCACCGCGTCAGGGTCCTCAACCAACGAGGTCACAAGAAACCGACACAGACGATAGAGCATCGGCTACTCTTCGGCCGGAGCAGGGGCGGGGGTCCGTTTCGCCTCGTCGAGCCGCTCCATCACGCCCGCTCTAGACAGGATGTCCCGCGCCGCCTTGGTGGGTTTGGCTCCGTCCATCAGCCACTTCAACGCCACGTCGCCATCGACTTCAAACGTCGCCGGATTGGTCTTCGGGTCGTAGCGTCCAAGATCGGCCACCACTTTCGCGTCTCGCGGCTTCCGTCCGTCAAGAACGACGACTCGGTAGGCCGGTTGCCCTTTTCGCCCAATCTTCTTCAACCGGATCTTCGCTGCCATCATGTCACCTTTGCCCTTCTCTAGCTTCGTTCGGTTGTGCCGGTCGCCTACGGGTCGTTCGCATCCGCGAACCTCCGCTAGGGAAGACTACATCCCAAGGCCGGCCAAATCCAGAGGGGAACGCCCTTTTGTCCGGCGTTTCCCCATCAGCTTCAATGCTCGCTTCGCATCGTCATACCGGGCAAGAACCCGATTCACATCTCGCACCTGGGTCCCGCTGCCGCGAGCAATGCGTTTCTTGCGGCTTCCACCAATTATAGAGGGGGCGAGTCGTTCTTCCAGGGTCATCGCGCGAAGGATGGCCAATGTGCGGTCGAGATCGCGCTCGTCCAATCCCGCAGAATCCGCTGTATCGCCCTTTAGCTTAAGCTTTGCTCCTCCAGGGAGTTTCTCGAGGATCTGTCCGATCGGCCCGAGTTTGCGCATCTCCTCCATCTGATCCAAGAAATCCTGCAGCGTGAACCGATTGTCGCGGATCCGCTTGGCGAACGCCTCCGATTTCTCGCGATCGAGGTGCTGTTCGGCCTGCTCGATCAACGTGAGCACGTCCCCCATCCCGAGGATGCGGTCCGCCATCCGGTCGGGATGAAACGGCTCCAGCGGCGTGATTTTTTCGCCAAGCCCGACGTATTTGATCGGGCGTCCGGTCACGGCGCGGATCGACAGCGCCGCGCCTCCGCGGGCGTCGCCATCCAGTTTGGTGAGCACCACCCCCGTCAGGCCGACCCGCTCATCAAATGACCGCGCGACGTTCACCGCTTCCTGTCCCGTCATTGCGTCGGCAACCAGCAACACTTCGTCCGGCGGAGCCAACCGCCTGATGTGCTCGAGTTCGCTCATCATCTGCTCGTCGATCTGGAGGCGGCCCGCCGTATCGATGATCACCACATCGCATAGTTTCTCTCTTGCTTCCGCCAATCCCGCTTCGGCGATTTGCGGCGGTTCGGCGCCGCGATCGCGAATCGTGAACACGGGAAGATCGAGCGCCTTGCCCAGCGTTTGCAGTTGATCGATCGCCGCCGGGCGCACGACGTCCGCGGCGACAAGAAGCGGCTTGCGTCCGTCCTTGCGCAATGTCAGAGCCAGCTTGGCGGCGCTGGTCGTTTTTCCCGAACCCTGCAGGCCGACCAACAAGATCACGGCGGGACGGCGAGAAAGATCGAGCGCGGCTCGGGATTGCCCCATCAGCGTCCGCAGCTCGTCGCGGACAATCTTCACCATCTGCTGTCCCGGCGTCAGGCTGCCAATCACATTCTGTCCCACAGCCTTTTCACGTACGGCGGCCACCAGCTCCTTGACGACTTTGTAGTGAACGTCGGCTTCGAGCAGAGCGAGCCGGATCTCGCGCAGCCCGGCGTCGACATCGGCCTCGGAGAGCTTGCCTTTGCCCCTCAACTGCGAGAACACAGCCGTCAGCCGCTCGGTCAATGCGTCGAACACAATCGCTCCTTCCTTCTCCGGGGTGCGGATACGGCTACGGTACTTCTAGGGAAAGCGCTTCGCAAGGAACGATGTCGTGATTCTTGCGTCGCGGAAATCCGGATCGGAGATGATCCTCTGGGCCACCGCGCAGGTCGTGGCGACGCCGCTCACCCGGAAACGTTGTAGCGCCGTGTACATACGGATTCTTGCCTCTTCACGGTCGCGCCCGTGCGTCACGAGCTTGGCCAGCAACGAATCGTAGTGCGGGGTCATCCGAAGCCCCGAATAGAGATGGCTGTCGACGCGGACTCCGGGGCCTCCGGGCAGTTCTTCTAAGGTCACCGTACCGCTTGACGGCATGAACCCGCGCTGGGGATCTTCGGCGTTGATCCGGCACTCGATCGCGTGGCCGCGGACCTGGACGGCCTCTTGCCCGTAGCCCAACGGCGCGCCGGTGGCGATGCGCAGCTGTTCCTTGACGAGCTGGATCCCCGTAACGGCTTCGCTCACCGGATGCTCGACTTGGATGCGCGCGTTCATCTCGATGAAGTAGAAGCGCTCGTCATCGGCAAGGACGAATTCCACGGTGCCCGCATTCGCGTAATCCACGGCCCGGGAGGCGGCAAGCGCCGCTTCGTGCAGCGCGCAGCGCGTCGTCTCCGACAAGCGCGGCGCCGGCGACTCTTCAATCAGCTTCTGATGTCGTCGCTGCACCGAACACTCCCGTTCGCCAAGGTGGATGATGGTTCCGTGATGATCGGCAAGGATCTGGACTTCGACGTGCCGGGGATCGCGAACGGCCTTCTCCATATACAACCGCGCGCTTCCCGTTGCCGCTTTTGCCTCGGATCGCGCCGCGGCAATCGCCGGCGGCAGCTCGGAGGGGTTGTCCACCCAGCGCATTCCTCGTCCGCCACCGCCGAAAACCGCCTTCACCAGAACCGGATAGCCGATCCGATCGGCCATGTCTTCGGCAGACTCTCGTTCCTCTTCGAGGAGCCCTCCGGGGAGAACCGGCACTCCGGCGGCGATCACCGCCGTTCGCGCCGCGGCCTTGTCCCCGAGAAGCTTCATTGTCTGCTGCGATGGCCCGACAAACACATACCCGTGTTGTTCGCACAACTCAACGAATTCGGGGTTCTCGGAGAGGAATCCGTATCCGGGGTGAATCGCTTGCGCTCCGGCCATCTTGGCGGCGCTCAGGACCGCAGCTTCGTTGGCGTAGCTTCGCGCCGCGCTGGCCGGACCGATGCAAATCGACTGATGGGCCAATCGCAAGTACGGCATCTCCCGGTCCGCTTCCGAATAGACAGCGATCGCTTCCATCGATAGCTCGCGGCACGCTTCGATGATTCGAAGCGCGATTTCGCCTCGATTGGCAACCAAGACGCGGTGGAACATCACAGAGCGGATGCCGGCGGGGTCTTCGCGGCGTCTTGCCGAGCCGTCGCAGAAGAGCCGGAGGCCGATTCGCCGGCGGCTTCAAAGCGAAAAAGCGGCTGGCCGAATTCAACCGGATCGCCGTCCTGCACGAGAACGGCGCGCAGAATCCCCGGTCGCTCCGCCGTAATCTCGTTCATCACTTTCATCGCCTCGATTATGCACAGCGTCGCTCCCGCCTGGACACGATCTCCGATTTCGACAAGCGGTGGCCCATCCGGAACTTGCCTGCGGTAGAAGGTTCCGACAAGCGGTGCGGGCAGCTCGAAAGAACCCTCGTCGATCGCAGCACGTTCCGGGAAGCCTGCCGTGGCAGGGATCCCATATGGCGCAGCAGCGGGGTCCCGCTTGACGGTGATCCGTTCGTTCCCATCGGCCACCGTAATCTCTGTCAGCTTTTCGCTGTTCAGGAGCTCGATCAGCTCCCGAAGCGTGTCGATGTCCAAGAATCGACCTCCTTACGGTCGTTCGGCGGATTGTAGCCTCAACGGCCGCACCCTGGCAATCGGATCGAGCCAGCTTGCATCCCCAACGGGCATTCCTATAATTGTCGTTCGAGGTGAGCCCGAAACGTGCCGATAGGCGCCGAGATTCCTTTGCTGCTGTTCCTGATTGCCTGCTCCGCATACTTCTCCAGCGCTGAGACAGCGATTACGTCGTTGACGCAGGGAAGATTGCGCTATCTGATCAACACGCACGACAAGAAGCGGGTGGCGCTGACCCACCTGATGGAAGAGCCAAACAACCTGATTACGGCCCTTCTGCTGCTGAACAACCTCGTCAACGTCGCTGGAAGCTCGCTGATGACCCTGATCGTCATCACCACGATGCCACACCTACCGGACTATGCGACCGGGTTGATCGCCACCGGCGTGATGACGATTTCACTGCTTGTATTCGCCGAGATCACACCGAAGAACTTCGCCAAACACAATCCGGAGCGGTTCACACTCGCGAGCATCAACCAGATCTACGCGCTGGCACGGGTGCTGCGTCCCCTGATCCGTTTCTTCCGCGCTCTGGCGGGCGTCATTCTCCGGACGATCGGCGAAGATCTCTCCAAGAAGGAGCGCGTGCAGGTCAGCGACGAGCAGATCGAGACGCTGCTCGATGCCAGCGAGGAGAGCGGTCTGCTCGATGTGCAGGACGGCGAAATGATCCGCCGGATTCTCGATTTCGACGACATGACCGCCGAGCAGCTGATGGTGCCGCGAACCGATGTCCAAGCGCTCGAACTGGAGACCTCTCCGCTCGAAGCGCGGCGGTTGGCCGCGAAGAATGGACACTCCCGGTTTCCGGTCTACGAAGGCGTCCCTGATAACGTCGTCGGAATCTTGTATGCCAAGGACTTGCTCGGCGACGTCGACGAGTCGCAAACCGATCTGAAGGCGCTGCTCCACCAGGTGTACTACGCGCCGATGACGCGACCGATTAACCTGTTGCTGCGCGAATTTCAACGCCAGCGCGTTCACATGGCGATTGTCATCGACGAGTACGGCGGGATGGCGGGGATTGTCACCATGGAGGACATTCTCGAAGAGATTGTCGGAGAGATCGAGGATGAATACGACCAGCCCGCGGCACTGGTCAAGCGGATCTCTCCCACCGAGGCCGTGGCTGACGGAGACACGCCGGTGCATGATCTGAATCGCACCATGGATTTGGAACTCCCGGAGGATCAGGGGGTGACGGTCGGCGGGCTGATCCTGCATCGTCTCGGCGCAATGCCGGTCTGCGGCGACGAAGTCGTTTTGGGTTCGGTGCGCCTGACCGTGGAAGCGGCCACCGAGAAGGAGATCGAATCCATTCGCGTCTCCGTGACGATCGACTCATCCGAAGATTCCCTGACAGAACCCTAGCGGACAAAGCTCTTCTCAACCGGAGGGAACGATGACTCGGACCTGGACATGGCCACGATGCGCCTTGTGGCTTGTTGTGTTGGTGGGCGTGGGCGGAATGGCGGCAAACGGCCAAGCGGCAACCGCGGATGCGCCAATGGTACCGCTCCCGGTGGCGGTCAGGCTCGAGGCGACGCTCGATCTTGACGGCCGCACGATCCGCGGAACAGCGCACTACGATCGACTCGGCGGAGGCGCAGATCGCGCTGAGGCTGTGTTTCTATTGATGGCCAATCTGGACCGGCAGCCGAATCCGGCTCTGTCCGCCGTGTCCCTCGATGATCGGTACGAATCCGGCGTGGAGCCGGCGTCGACCACGATCACGTCGGTGCAGGTTCGCGACTCCAACGGGGACGTGGACGCTTCTTTCCGCCTGGCGGCCCTTCCTGAAGCCTGGCAGACCTACTCCCTCGAGGACACCCTGCTGATCGTGACCTGGGACGCCGGTTCGTCCGACGAGATCACAATCGCCATCGAGTTCATCACTCAGGTGCCGCGAATGAACGCTGCGGATCAAACGGTGAACGACGATGTCCTGACATGGCGGTTTGGCTGGTTTCCGGTTCCGTTCACGGCGGAGATCTCTCCCCCCGCAGAGGAAACGTCGCCGCGCCTGCTCGATCCCTCGGCGGCGCTTCCGATCCAATTGCCGGCGCTTGATTTGGCCGCCACCGTCTATGCCGCAGCCGATGTGACGATGATGTTCGGCGCCGATCATGCGGAACGGATCGACCACGGATCGGGAGAGACCGCGACGTATGTCATCGCCAACGATCACCCGGTAAGAACCCTTGCCATGTCCGCCAGCCGCGACCATCTTCGCTACACACTGTGGCACGAGGCGATGCCGATCGACGTCTACTACCGGGCAGGACACCAGGATACGGCCCGCATCCTGGCCACTCAGGCCGCCGATATCGTGACCGCCTACGAACCGCTCTACGGCTCGTATCCTCGCTCCCGCCTGACGATCGTCGAGAATGCGGACACCAGCGGAACATCGATCGCCGCGGACGGAATCGTTTGGCTGTCGGGCCTGTTCTTCACGCATCGGAACGTCACCATGGTCGGAATCCTCGACCGATTGACGGAATTCGTCCTCGCCCATGAGATCGCTCATCAATGGTGGGGGATTGGGATCGGTGTCGACCTCAATGCGGAGAATTGGCTCTCGGAGGCGCTGGCGCAGTATCTGTCGGTCGGCTACTTCGAGGATCGTTACGGCGCCGAGGGCGGCAACGTTTTTCAGCCGAAGGCCGACGGAGTCATCCAAAGCTTCGTCGCGTCACAACTCGGCTTCTACAACCTCCGCGAGCACCAGATTGAGCTGCCGTACGTTCTTGCACACGCCCAAGGGTTCGACGAAGCGATCGTGAAGCCGTTTGCGGATGTGCAATACGATAACGAGACAGCCGTTCGCCTCTACGACAAAGGCTACCTTGTCGCTCGGGCGATCGCCTCGGCGATCGGACCGGAGGTCTTCGATCGAGCGCTCGCCGCGGCCTGGGAGCGGTATGGATTCGGCACCATCTCCGTCGACGGCCTGCAGGATCTTGTCGAGGAAGCGAGCGACCCCGAGGTCGAGGTCGATATCGCTAACCTGTTCGATGTTTGGCTGCGCGAACCAACATCGGTCGATTACGCGGTTCGGATCGTCGGCGAGGAACGACCCCGGGAGGACGGCACCTACACCACGACGGTTGAAGCCGTCCGCGACGGGGGAACCGTTCAGCCGGTGGTGGTAGACGTGATGCTTGCGTCCGGCAAGCACGTGCAACAGGTGTGGGACGGTGCCGATTCGGCGGAGTTGCTGACGTTTGTCACGGATTCGCCGGTCCGGCGGGCGACGATCGACCCCGGACACTTCCTGCCGGATGTCCATCGGCTGAACAACCACGATCCGGTCCTGTTGGTGACAAGCACGGGAGAGAACGCCTATCCGCTCGACGCCTATCTGGTCAGACCGTCGATCACGCCTGACGGCGTTTCGATCAGCTTCCTGGATCGATTCGTCATCTCCTGGTTGGGCGACACCGCGGCGGCATCCGCGCGGATCGGTCGCAACCATCTGATCGAGCTCCAAGCCGGATTGCTGGAGAACGATCTGCAGGGGTCGGTGGGCTATCGTTATCTCGGATACACGCCGATGACCCTCGGCGGCGTATCCACGACATGGATTCCCACCCACACCGTCTCGATCGAATTCGATCGATTCATCACGTCCGGCGGCCCGTTGGCCGTGGTCGGCCTGTCGGCCGGCCTGCTGCCGTCCGTGGCTCGCAACTACGCGTCGGGGGCCACGCTCGATCTGATCCCCAACATCGATCCTCGTTACGAAAACGGACTCGGGAACGCCGATTCGGAAACAGCCACATCGACGGTCGCGGCCCGACTCTCGGTGGCGGCGGAACAGGCGTCGGTCATCGGACCGCAGCTTCGATTCCTGACCGCTGTTTCGCTCGGCTTCGCCGTCGGCGAACTGCCGTCGCCTTTGTGGTTCGAACTCGACGAGCTGCACAGCTTCGGGGAGATGGTCGACGGCACGTGGTCGCCGGCGGCGTTCCGCGGGACCCACAAGGTGTTCGTGCGCCTGGCTGTCGAGCTCCCCGCGATGGCCGATTTCCCCTACGATCTGTTGGGCCTGATGATGGTCGATCATGCGCGGGCTCGGGTTTTTGCCGCCGCAGGATCCAGTTGGACAAGCGGGGGAGGATTCGGTACAACTCCCCCCAGTGTTGAAGCGGGCGTGGAGACGCTGATTGATCTTTCCGCGCTCGGCGGGTTGCTCCCAGCGACCTTGAAGATCGGATATGCCGCTCCCATCGTCGGAAAGGGGCAGGGCGTTCTATACGTCGGTGTTTCTCTTTAGTGGAACGTTCTTTTCTAGCGAGGTGACAGATGAAGGTCCCGTGTCGCTGGCTTCAGGAATACGTTGATCTCGGTTTGAGCCTGGACCTCGACGTTGAGTGCGGAGAGATCGGCCTTGAGCAGGTTGCCGCCGATCTTGCCGAACGGTTGACCCTCGCCGGCCTTGAGGTGGAGGAGATGTCGTCCACCGGATCGATCTCGAAAACCGTCATCGGCCGCACGATCCGCTGTGAACCGCATCCTGATTCCGATCATCTGTCCGTCTGTCAAGTGGACGTCGGCGATGAGACGCTGCAGATCGTTTGCGGAGCCGCCAACGTCGCGGCCGGCCAAACGGTGATCGTCGCCAAGGTCGACGCCGTGCTTCCCGGCGGCTTCAAGATCGGCAGCCGCAAGCTCCGCGGCGTCGCCTCGCAGGGGATGATTTGCTCCAAAGCCGAGTTGGGTCTGGAGGATGCTTCCCCCGGGATTTGGGTCCTGCCGGATTCCGCCGGCCACGTCACGGGAACGGACGTCAACGACCTCCTCGAATACGACGACATCATTCTCGATATCAAAGTCACCTCCAATCGACCGGATTGCGCGGGAATGGTCGGAATCGCCCGCGAGGTTGCGGCCATTTATCGCCGACCGCTGCGGCCGTTGGAGACGACCTTGACCGAAACGGGAACGGCGGCAAGCGATGAAGTCTCCGTTCGAATCGCCGATCCGGCGGACGCACCGCGTTATACAGCCCGCTTGATGAGCGCTTTGCGCGTCGCCGAATCCCCGCTCTGGCTGCAGCATCGTCTCGCCAAGGCGGGAATGCGACCGCGCTCCAATGTGGTCGACGCGACCAACTATGTGATGCACGAGCTTGGCAAGCCTCTCCACGCGTTCGACGCTGATCTGTTAAGCGGCGACATCGAGGTGCGTCGGGCAAGAGATGGCGAAGTGTTCCGCACGCTTGATGACACCGATCGCGCGATCGGTGAGGCCGTGCTGATGATCACCGACGGCACGGGAAATCTGGCGATCGCCGGGGTCATGGGCGGCGCGCGCAGCGAGATCCGCGACACAACGAAGCGTGTGCTTCTTGAAGCCGCGACGTTCGATCCCAAAGCGATTCGGCGTTCTTCTCGTGCGCTCGGCTTGCGGAGCGAGGCATCGCAGCGGTACGAACGCGGAATCGACGCCGACGGGGTTGGGTTGGCATCGATTCGCGCAACGCACCTGATCCAGAAACTCACAGGTTGCACGGTCCATCCCGGCGTCGTCGATACCTACCCCGTCCCGGAGGTCCCCGAGAGGCTCAGCCTGCGCCCCAGTCGAATCGCCCGCGTGTTGGGCGTGGAGATCGGGACGGAACAGACCCTGGACATTCTGGAACGGCTCGGGATGACATGTCGGCTGTCCGATTCGGCGCCGGACGGCGTGATCGAGGTCGCCGTGCCGCTGTTCCGCCGCGATCTGAAGCGGGAGATCGACCTGATTGAGGAAGTCGGCCGAATCTACGGATTCGAACGGATCCCGGCGACTCCGCCGATGAGCGTCCTGCGCGTCGGTAAGAAGGATCCACGGGAGCAGTTCAAGGATCGCGTCCGCGGGCTCCTTGTGGGACAGGGTTTCGAAGAGGTTGTTCAGGACGGATTCGATAAGCCGGCGTGGAGAAAGAGAATGGCGCTTGACAGCGATGATCTGGTGCCGATCCGCAATCCGATGCAGAGCGATCAGTCGCTGATGCGAGGAAGCCTTCTGCCGGGCGTGCTCCATGTGGTGGAGAGCAATCTCAAACACCAAGTCGGCGGAGGAATGATCTTCGAGGTGGGGCATGTGTTCTCCGCAAGCCGAGGCGAACGAGATTCGCTCGCCGGGGCATTGTTCGGTCGCCGAAGCGGCGAACTGGCCGGAAAACGTCAGGTGGATCTTATGCTCGAGAAAGGCGTTCTCCTCCAGGTTTGCCAGGCACTCGGCGTGGGCGTTGAAGCACTGGGTGATTCGACGATTCCGTTTCTCCACCCCGGACGAAGCGGGATACTCGTGCGGACCCACGGCGCTCCCGCGCAACAGCCCGTGCCCATCGGGGTGTTCGGAGAGCTGGCGCCGGATCTGCGCAACGAATTCCCCGGCGAAGTCCGTGTTCTCGTCTTCGAATTGGACCTGGCATCGCTGTACGAGGCCTCGTCTCCGCTATCCGAGCGCACATTCCGAACGCTCCCCCGATTCCCGCTGTCGATCCGCGACCTGTCGCTGATCGTGCCCGCCGCCGTTCGCGAAGCCGACGTCCGCAAGGCAATCGTCGCCGAGCCGGTCGTGGAAAGCGTGATCCTCTACGATCTGTACGAGGGGGAGCAAGTCGCTGCCGGAAGCAAGAGCCTGACCTACGAGATTGCACTGCGTTCCGCCGACGGGACGCTGACCGACGAGCAGACGGCGTCCATCGTTGGGCGGATCGAAGCCCGGCTGGCGGAATTCGGCGCATCGCTCCGAAGCCGATGAACAAGACAGTGATCGCCCACGATGCGTCGGAGATGGAGGAGATCGGAGTCGAGCTGGGGTCGCACGTCCGCAGCGGATTCCTCGTTTCTGTCATCGGACAACTCGGCGCGGGGAAAACCACGCTGGTCAAGGGGTTGGCCCGATCGCTCCTGATCACCGATGTCGTCTGTTCGCCAAGCTATCTGCTGGCGCGGAATTACACCGGACGCTCGGGAACAGTTCTTCACCACATCGACGCCTACCGCGTGGCATCGCTTGATGCCCTTGCGGAAGTGGGGTTGGACGTCTACCTGCCTCCGGAAGCCGGCGTGTCCGTGGTGGAGTGGCCGGACAACATCGATGGCCTTGTGGAGCAAAGCAACATCGTCGTCCGAATTCGCGTCCTGGAAAACGAGGCAAGAGAGATCACGATTACGCAAGGCGAAGCCTAGTGTTGGGCTTCGCGCAAGGCGAAGCCTGATGGTGGGCTTCGCGCAAGGCGAAGCCTGATGGTGGGCTTCGCACAAGGCGAAGCCTGATGGTGGGCTTCGCACAAGGCAAAGCCTAGGGTTGGGGTTCGCCCGGGTCAGAAGCTAGAGATCGGCTTCACCGATGTTCTTCGCGGCAAACCAAACGCCGTCGAGCTCGATCCCGCATTCGGGACAGGCCCCGTCCACCATCGCGCTCTCTTCCAGCACAAACCCATGCCGTCTCAAGAGCAACGTCCCGCATCCAGGACAGTGCGTGTTCTCGTACCCCCCGGGAAGGTTGCCAACGTAAACGTACTTCAACCCCACGTCGCGGCCGATGGCGAGGGCCCTCTCCATCGTCTCGCACGGCGTCGCCGGGAGATGATGCATCCGATACGATGGGAAGAACCGCGAAACATGCCACGGGATGCTCGGAGAGATCCCGGCGATGGCTTCCGCGGTCCAACGCAGTTGGTCGTCGGCATCGTTGTGGCCGGGAATGACCAGGGTGGTCACTTCGACCCAAACGCCCTCATCGCGAAACTGCTCGATTGCGTGAAGCACAGGACGGACATCCCCGCCGACCACATGGCGATAGAAATCGTTGGACACGGCTTTGAGATCGATGTTGATCCCGTCGATCCACGGGGCGGCCAAGTCGATGGCTTTGGGGGTCATGAATCCGTTGGACACGAGGATGTTTCGCAACCCCGCCGAATGAGCCTCGCGGGCGACGTCCAACACGAACTCCAGGGAAACCGTCGGCTCGTTGTAGGTGTAGGCGATCGACTCACAGCCCGTCTCGATCGCCGCTTCAACGATCCCCGCCGGTGTTGCTTCCTTGCCCACCGCATCGCGGAAGGCGGTCGCTTCGAGGTCGATGGCGCGGCCTCTCGGCCACTGGGAGATCTCGTGATTCTGGCAGAACTGGCACGTAAAATTGCAGCCGACGGTGGCAATCGAGTAGCTCCGCGTGCCCGGCAAGAAGTGAAACAACGGTTTCTTCTCGATCGGATCGACGCTCTGCGCAACCAGACGTCCGTAGACAAGGCTGTAGAGCGTTCCGTGACGGTTCTCGCGTACGCCGCATCGCCCGCGCGCGCCATCGGGAATCATGCATCGATGCTCGCAGAGCGCGCATCGAACGCGACCGTCGGCCAGGCGACTGTAGAGAAAGGCTTCTTTCATCCCGCTCACCTCGAGAGGCGCGTTTCAATCGGCATCGGGATGACTCCCTGATTGCAGGCAACCCGAACCTGCCGGGCCTGGAGAAACCCGATCTTCGCATGCTATCACATCGTTCCCCCATCGGCCCAGACCCCCTCCTGAAGTCCCACCCGCTCATCGCGTACCATCTCCGCAATCATGACCATCGTGCAGATCGATTCGCTTGCCCACAGTTTCGGCGCACAGCAGCTGTTCGCTCCGTTCTCGGCGCAGATCGCCCACGGAGATAGGATTGCTCTGATCGGCGACAACGGCACCGGGAAGTCGACGCTTCTCGCTGTTCTTGCCGGCGAACTGCGCCCCAGCCTTGGAGAGGTGCGGGCCGGCTCCGGCATTCGCGTCGGGTACTTGCACCAAACCGCGCGGCTGCACGGTGCGCAGACGCTGATCGAAGCAATGGATGCCCCGTTTGCCGAAATTCATGCCATCGAGAGCACCATGCGACGGTTGGAGCACGATCTTGCGGCCGGCGGCGGCCCGGAAGCCGAAGCCCGCTACGACCACCTCCTCCACGAATTCCGCGATCGCGGCGGCTATGAGGTCGATGCACGGATCCGGGCGGTGTTGGCTGGTGTCGGTTTCCCTCAGAGCGCCTTCTCGCGGCCGATCGAACAGCTTTCCGGTGGCGAATCGGCACGCGCGGCCCTGGCCCGGGCGTTGCTGGAGGCGCCCGATCTGCTGATGCTCGACGAGCCGACGAACCACTTGGATTTTGCGGCGCTCGATTGGCTGGAGGACTCGTTGCTCGGATTCGATGGCGCCGTTGTGCTCGTCTCGCATGACCGCCACTTGTTGGAGAAGGTCGGAAACCGTACCTGGGAGATCGCATTCGGCGAGGTGACGCAGTATCGCGTCGGCTACGAGGAATCGCGGATTCTTCGGAGCGAGTTCCGCCGGCAGCACGAAAGGAGTTTCCGCGACCAACAGGACGAGATCGAGAAGATGAAGGACTTTGTTCGCCGACACCATGCCGGTCAGAAGCACCGTCAAGCCAAGGATCGGGAGCGAAAACTTGAACGGATCGAGGCCGAGCGGATCGAAAGGCCACGCACCGCGAAGCGGATGGCTTTGTCCATTCCGATCGGAGAGCCGAGCGGACGCACCGTGCTGGAAACCACCGAGCTGCAAGTCGGGTATGACAAACCGTTGTTCACCGCGCCCCCGCTTCGGCTGGAGCGCCATGATCGCGTCGCCATCGTGGGTCCCAACGGATGCGGAAAGACAACTCTTCTCAAATCGATCATGGGATCCGTTCCTCTTCTCGTCGGTCGAATCCGCCACGGCCACAACGTCCATCCGGCTGTGTTCAGCCAGACTCAAGAAGGTCTCCACACGGCCGGCAACGTACTTGACGCAGTTCTCGACTGGACTTCGATGACCATCGGAGACGCGCGGGCGTATCTCGGCAAGTTCCTATTCTCCGGAGACGACGTGTACAAGTCCTTGGCTTCGCTATCCGGCGGCGAGCGAAGCCGTCTCGCTCTGGCGCAGCTTTCATTGATCGAAGGGAACCTACTTCTGCTCGACGAACCGACCAACCATTTGGATCTTGCCAGCCAGGAGCTCCTTCAGGAGGCGCTTGCCCACTATGCAGGCACCGTGGTGCTCGTTTCACACGATCGAACGCTCCTCGAAGCGATTGCCACCCGCTTGTGGGTTGTTGAGGGAGCACATCTCGTCGACTACGCCTACGGCTATCGAACCTATTGCGAACGCCGCCGGACGTCGGCTGCCAGTGAGGGCGCAACCAGGCAAGGCTCGCCTCAATCCGGCTCCAATCTGCATCGTGCCGATCCTTCTCCCCCTCAGCAAAGAAACGCTGCGGGAAGCGGTCCGCAGAAGCGCGATCGCTACCAACTCCGCCGTTACGAACAGCAGATCCGCGAGCTGGAGACACGAATCGAAGGCTTGGAAGATGACATGAAACGCTTGGAGCAAGAGATCACCGCGGCCACGAATGCGGGCGACGGCCGGGCGATTGCCGACCTCGGACGGGCCCACGCGGAAACGGCCGACCGGCTGGCGGGGGAGTACCGCATTTGGGAAGATCTGATCGGCGAGATCAATCCCAATCAAGATCAGGACCGGGAGCACCGTCTTGGACCTGATCCCGGCCGGAGTCCGGCCCGCCGAATCGAACACGAGAACAAGGGTTGACATTCGAACCGTGTGCCGATCCCTCCGGCACAAAGAAGAACCTTCAACAGGGGTGCGCACGATGGTTGACACGCAACCGAACGATATCGCGGCCAATGTCCGACGGATTCTCTCGCTGATCCCGGAATCCGTGGTCCTCGTTGCGGCGGCCAAAACGCGGTCGGTCGACGAGGTCGAACAGGTGCTCGCCGCAGGCGTTCACGTGATCGGCGAGAACTACTTGCAGGAGGCCGAGCACATGCGCCGGCACATCGGCGATCGTGGCGGCGTTCGCTGGCACATGATCGGACACCTGCAGAGGAACAAGGCAAAACGAGCGGTTGGGCTGTTCGATCTCATCGAGACGGTGGATTCGATTCGCCTTGCCGTGGAGTTGGACAGGCACAGTCGGGCAATGGGCAAGACGCAGGACATCCTGATCGAGCTGAATAGCGCCGCCGAGCCGGGAAAGTCCGGCGTGCTCCCCGGAGATGTGGAACCGTTTGCCCGCGAACTGATGGAAATGGACCACTTACGGATATGCGGCCTCATGACGATGGGTCCGGCGACGGCAACTCCGGAGGAGATTCGTCCCTGGTTCCGTGTTGCCCGCAGGGAGTTCGACCTGCTTCGCGCCGCCGCTCCTCGCACCGCGAGCACTCCCATCGGGATCCTATCGATGGGAATGAGCGATTCCTATTCCATCGCCATTGACGAGGGCGCGACGTCGGTCCGGATCGGCACGGCGTTGTTCGGCCCGAGACGGCGCGCGGAGGTGTCGGGGTGAAAATCGGGATTGTCTCCGATACGCACGATCGGCTGCCGATGATCGCGGCAGCGGTCACTCGCTTCAACTCGGCCGGCGTCGAAACGGTGCTTCATGCGGGTGATCTGGTGTCGCCCATCGTCGCCGAAACGTTCTCCCTCCTTGCCTGCCCGCTTGTCGCCGTGTTCGGAAACAACGACGGAGATCGCCTCTACTTAACGGAGCGGTTCGCCAGGCTGGACATCGGCGCGTTCTTCGGTGAATACCACACACTCAGCCTCGGCGGGCGAGAGATTGTTCTGATGCATCAGCCGCGGTCGATCGATCCGCTTGCCGCAAGCGGGCGATTTGACCTGATCGTGTACGGGCACACCCATCGGATCGATGTGCGCCAGGGCAGATCGACCCCGAGTGCGCTCGCCGAAGGGAGGCCGGTTCCGACGCGACGCGCGGCGATCCTGAACCCCGGCGAGGGGTGCGGCTGGCTCACCGGGCGGGCAACGGCGGCGATCGTCGATCTTGTCACCATGCAAATCGAGGTGATCGATCTCGCTTCCTGATCGCACACGGAAACCGATGGAGCATGGCCTGCATCTGGCTTGACGATGAAGAGATCGTTCGGCTAAGCGGAAGCCGCCGGAACGATGTCCAATCCGAAGCGGATGCGGACAATCTCTGTCGAACGCATGTCGTGGCTTCGAATCGAGAACAACCCAAGCTGCGAGGTGTGTTCGACATGTTGTCCAATGCACGGCGTTTCGTCGACACCTTCGATCGCCACGATGCGGATCACTTCCAGATTCCCGGGGACCCGTGTCAGATCAAACCTGCGCTTCGCATCTTCGCGGGGAAGTTCGTAGCACGATACACGTCGATCGGAGGCGATGATCCGATTGATCTCCGATTGGACCGCTTCCATCTCGTCGTCGCTTACCGGGTGAGGTACGCGGTAGTCGCACTTCGACTTGCGGTCGCCAAGATGTGTTTCGACCGGGGCCCGGCAGCCGAATCTCGCATTCATCACCGCCGACAGGAGATGTTCGGCGGTGTGCATCTTGGGCAGGGCGGGGTCGGTGACCATCGGTCGTCCTTTCGTCTCTTCGTCGACATCGGCGGGGGTCCAACCAATCTCGCCCGGCGCCGGGCCTCCATCGCCACTACGGAAAAATCCCTCG
>RXOA01000038.1 GCA_003979035.1 Candidatus Bipolaricaulota bacterium | reverse complement strand
CTACTCACAAGGCGGTGCCAACACAACTGATCGCACATGTCTTCTGTTGCACGCCGGGCGGTTGATCGGGGGCGCCTCGTCCGTATAATGCCACGCAACGATGTTCTCCTGCCGCGGATCGTCCGCACGCGGGAATTGGGTCGTGTTCTTCACGCACCCGCCGAAAGGAGGCAAGCCGATGATCAGCACAATCACTGGGAATGGTTCATGGCTCCTTGGGGTTCTGTTCGCGTAAGAAATCCATCCGTCACGGAAGAACACCGGAGCTCGCCCGGCTTGATGCTTGACGCTCCCTCTTCATGGAACAAAGATCTTGTCTCATGCGCCGGGGAAGCTCTTGACCCTCTTCCTTCTCGAGCCCAACCCCATCCGAATCTCAGCTGAACCGCCGACCCTTGGCTCGTGATCTCTCGTCGGTCCATATCGGCACGGCGAATCTCAGAGCCGACAGGAGTCGAATCGACTGCAATCGCCGGGCACCAAGACTCTCTCAGCCGGAACACCAAAGGATGATGCCTGGCACGTTCGACACCACGGAGAGGAGAAGATCTCATGAAGGAACATCTGGACAGAACTGAATCTTGGACAGTCCGCCCGGGAAGGATCGAGGATGCAAGAGCTGTGACGCGGCTGTTCAACGCTCGCTCTCAAGCGTTTTTCGGCCAGAATCAAGCGGAGGAACACAAGATCAGGGCGGGGTGGGAACAGCCCGACGTCAAGCTGGAACGTGATACGCGTGCCTATTTCGATCGGTCGGGAGACCTGATCGGCTGGGCCAGTGTCATAGATCCGGGCAAGCCGTACATCAAGCCGTTCGCCGGGGTTGTCACAAGCCCCGAATGCTCAGGCGACGCCGCCTTGTGGGATGCGATGCTCACCTGGGCGGAACAGCAGTCGCGTACGTACATTCGCCTCGCCCCGTCCCATGCCCGGGTCAGCCTCGGCGCGCACGCTATGGTTCGGGATACACATCGGTGGGATGCGTACGAACGGAACGGGTTTGCACGCGTGCGGGTGATGCAGCGGATGAAGATCTGCTTCGATTCGTCCTACGTTCCTCAAATGCCACAGTGGCCGGGGGAGATCTCACTTCACCCGTTTGCCCTCGCCCGAGACTTGGAGAAGGTCGTTGCCGCAGATCAGGAGGCGTTCCGCGATCACTGGGGGCACGTGGAACGGCCGCTCCAAGAGGAGCTTCGACAGTGGAAAGAGTGGATCCAGTGTGAGGGCAATGACTTCGATCCCTCGCTGTGGTTCGTTGCCGTGGATGATGCGTGCGGGGAGATTGCCGGGTATGCAATCTGCGATCCTCACATCGCCGGAGATCGGATGCGCGGATATGTAAACGGTCTTGCCGTCCGCGCGCCGTGGCGCAAGCAGGGACTGGGAAGAGCACTGCTTCATCATGCATTTGCCGAGCTACGCCGCCGCGGTTGTACAGCGGTGGAACTGGACATGGATTCCGAGAATCTGACCGGGGCTTCTCGTCTGTACGAACGCGCGGGGATGTACCCGTTCAGCCAGGAGTACGCGTATGAGAAGGAACTGCGTCCCGGGATCGACTTGGTACGAAGAGCGCTGGAGCCCTGATCTCAGCGCTCGCAGCGGGCAAGATGGGAATCCCCACGAACGGCTCTACGGCCGGGATCATCGCAAGAATATCGCGTTACGAAGCGAAGTCGTCATCCCCTCGCTTCGCGCGATACATCCTTTCGTCGGCAAGACGGAGGATGTCCTCGATGGATGATGTATCTCCCACATTCAAATGCGCCGTGCCGATGGAGAGCGTGACCGGGAAATCGATCAACTCATTGGTCGTGTTCCGATGCTCCACCGCGCGCTCGATTCGGCCACGCACGGCCTCCGTTTCGCCGTTGGTCTCCGGCAGCACGACGAGAAACTCGTCGCCGCCGTAACGAATGACATAGTCCGCCGATCGAACCTCCTTCAGCAGCAGTTCGCCGATTGCTTGAAGCACCTTGTCGCCCACCTGGTGTCCGAACCGATCGTTGATTTCCTTGAACCGATCGACATCGATCATGAGCAATCCGATCGGATGGTTGTATCTCCTCGCTCGTTGCTCCTCGCGATCGAGAATCTCATTCATCGAGTGACGGTTGAACACGCCGGTCAGCGAGTCATGTCGCGCCATGTAATCCAGCCTTCGTTCGTACTCCCTCCGTTCAGTCACATTGCGGAATACAGCGCGGGTGGAGATTGGCCGGCCGCCTTCCATCCGGCAAGTGACACTCCCCTCAACTTCGACAATCCGCCCCGTTCGACTGACGAAGCGAGTCTCAACGGGGCCAAGATGCTCGTTGCGCAGGACTCGGTCGAACAGATCGCGACAATGCGCGTGTTCATTGGGGTGAATGATGTCGAACAGATCCAGCGCATCAAGTTCATCCGGGGAGTATTCCAAGATTTCGTGCCACGCAGGGTTCACATAGAGAAATCTTCCATCCGGGGCAACACTCTGAATCAGATCGCTGGCGTTGTCAAACAGATCCCGATACATTTCCTCCCGTTCGACAAGCGCACGCTCGGCCGCCTTGCGGTCGGCGATCGACAGCGTGGAGACGATCACACGATCGAGGTTTTCCTCATGGCCAGGCGCAACTTGCACCGTAAGATCGATCTCCTGACGTTCCCCGGCCACCGTTTGATGAACCGTCTCCGCGTGAAATCTGGTTTCGCCGTTGCCGATAGCGATCAGCTCTTCCTTGAACGTCTGCTCGGCGTCCCTGGTGAATACTCTGGAGAGCCCCTCGATCAAGGCGCCTTTGTCGGCGACTCCGTGAAGCTCGAGCGTAGCTCGATTGACATCGACGATGCGGACTTTGTCAATAAATCGTTGAACCTCATCCGGGCGCGCATCGAAGTACGCACGAAGATCGGTAATGCCTTGAGCGCGGAGTTCGCGAAACGCTTTGGCGACCGCCGACCAGTCGTCCTCCCACATTGGAAGCGGGGAATCCTCAAACAAGCTCACCAGCCGGAGGTAGCTTTCGTGAAGGGTCTTCACCAGCTGAGATTGCCTCTGACGGTTGATGGAGGCCACTGCGGCGAATCCGAAGAAACCGGCCGCGACGAAGAACCGCACGTACAACTCGTGCGGCGGCACATGCAGGAGCAACAGATCGATGTATCGACCGCCGTCGAGCAGCAACGTGTCAATCGCCGCGTCGACCAGCCAATAGACGATCGAGAACACCAAGGCATACACGCCGAACCACAGTCTTGTCGCAGGCCCCATCCGCCCCATACTGCCTAGTCTAGAAGCCACCAAACTCAAAGGCAGGTCATCCGTCCGCATTACAGAGGGATCTGGTTATTGATCGGCATACCTGACAGATGCCGCCCTTACACCAGCTGGATCGCAGGGGATTTCGGAATGCAGCCGTGACAAGCCGTCACCGGCGGCGAGGACAAGCGGATCCTGTCTGGCCTTGGCCGGGAAGAGCCGCGCCGATTGATCGATGGGGAGGGAACCTTGAAGCACTCACCGGAAAGCAACCTGTTGCCCCTTCCGAGCCCGGTTCGGGGCATCGGCGCGTGCGGCGCGTCGGGAAGCCCGCTCTGATCGCCGCGCCATGGGCGGGAATTCTCTGCTCCAGGTGGCTCTGCCTCGCTGTATCGTGGCGTGAAGCGACGAACCCTTGCCGCGCAATCGTTCGTCGACAGATGTTCTCGGTAGATTCTCCCACGGCCAAACAGGCGAACGTCGTTGACCGCTTGAAGCTGGCTTCGGGGAGGAATGTCGACAAGCTCGCCATTCGCGATTCGGCCGCCACGCGAAGCGCACACGCGGAGGCTCCGTTGATCAAAGAACTCCCCGTGCGTTTCTCGTGCACCCTCATTCACACACTCTTCGCCAGAGAAGCCCGCGACGTTCAGGTAGAAAAAGGAGTCCTCAGTGATGCGAATCGCCTGGATCTCAGCGAAGGCAGTCCGCGGCTCTTTTCCGGTGGTGGACGAAGCGATCATGCCACCGGATCACCGGTCGGCCGGCGCTCCGGATGGACAAACGGCTTGCTGCCAGCATCGATTCGGCGGCATGACGCCCCCTCGATCTCCGGCGGTGACCATGGTGTCTCGGTCTGATCCCGAGCCGCTAGTCCGGAACAGCAATGAGGGGACTCGGATCGACGACGCGCCCGACAAAGAGGATCTCTCCGGTGGGAAGATCCTGGATCACGAACAGGAACGGCCGATTGACGGTTACGGTCACCGGAGGTCCGGGGACGGAAGTCCGCTCAAACAGGACTGCCGTTGCCGCGGCAGCTTCGGTTCCCGCTTCGTTCACCGAGACAAACGCCTCGTGAATCACATCGCTGATGAACAAAGAGCGGCTCCCGTCGATCCCTGAAAAATCAGCTTCTCCCGGTGAGAACGCCGCGTTCATTCCCAGCGCGACAAGAGGCGGAACTAGGGACAGGTGAGTGCTGTACGCAAACCGGGGCAGCGAAAGGTGGACTTGCCTTGTTTCCATCCTGGAGACGATTCCGGCGTAGATCTCCTGCACGAGCGATGGTTCGAAAGCATCGAACTTCCCCGGGTCAGGAAGAAGGATCACCATCGACAAGGTTGCCCCATTGTACAAGAGCTCTACGGCGCGGCCTCCGTCCCATTCCGCATATCCGAACAGGGCGGTCTGATGCATCATCGGCACGGTGGTCTCGGTCCCGGAACGGGTTGTGAACGACTCCGGTTCGGTGAGTGTCTCGTCGAAGGGGCGCAACCACGGCGCGTTGAAGTAGACGGCATTGGTGAGCACCAGCCGAGTGTCC
Organism: Candidatus Bipolaricaulota bacterium; assembly: GCA_003979035.1. Taxonomy (GTDB): domain Bacteria; phylum Bipolaricaulota; class Bipolaricaulia; order UBA7950; family UBA9294; genus RXOA01. The sequence continues at coordinate 5,981 of RXOA01000038.1, read as the reverse complement.
GTGTTGACGGCCCCCTGAGGAAGAAGATCGTTGATCCGCTCCTGTGTTTGCCTCCAGACCCAGTCGTTGATCTTGCCGCGAGCGATCTCTGGTTCGGAGATGAAGTCGAGCAGTCGTATTCCCGCTCCGTAGTGCACTGCGAGAACGTCGAGAAACGGGGATTGGAACGGATACCCGACCTGCCCCCACACGGCATTGACGATGTGGAGCTGAAAGGCGTTTCCCTCGTACGGCGATTCCGGTTGCGCCCGGCTTTCCAGCACCAAATCAAGGGCGTTGAACGCTGAGTGAAGCAGATCTTGTCCGAGGGACCAGCGGAGGGCGTCCTTCATCTGCAATTGCGTCGTGCCTCGCGCTCCGGCATACGCCATCGCCAGGGCCGTAGAGATGCTGTGAGGCGAGAAGAACAGGTTCTCGTCACGTTCGCGCCCCTCCTCGTCACCGCGGACTGCCGCAAGCAGGGCCAAGGCGAACTGCGCGTTGTCGGTGGCAAGCACCTGAAGAACGTTCTCAGGGACGTGGGGAGCCATGTCGCGGAGCAAATCCGATCGGGCAACAGCTTCATCTTGGGGGAGGTCAGGATTGATGAGCTCACAGCCTCCGAACCCGGCGAGAAGCGCTCCCAACAGAAGCATCCCCGCCGCCGCCCATCGCCGTCGTGCGTTCGTAGACATGTGTCGCTCCTCGGGCTCCAGATTGCATGCAACATCTCACGCATGTATAGTGCGGCACCCAAAACTGGAAACGCAAATCAGGCAGACACAGGCGTTGCCCATTGAACCCAATCGAACTCCGGGCACGAAGCAGGACAGCCTGCGGTCAAATCCCGCTCCGCGAACTTGCGAGTCCTTCCTTGGGGCCTGTTGCTTGCTCGGAGTGCAGCAGGACAGGGGGAGATCGGCTTTGAACGACATCCGGCAAGGGCACGAGCTGACTCCAGAGGGCATCGAAACTCGGCGCCTGCGGATCCGCCGATTCTTGCCGAGCGATATCGACGATCTGCTCGCGGTCGTCAGCCATCCTTCCGTTGCCGCGGAGACACCGAATATCCCTCACGACAGCGAAGGTCTTGCCGAGTATGTTGACCAGCAGAACCGGCTGGCCCTGTTTGAGCCTCACGCATGCGTTGATTTCGCCATCGAACGAAAGTCGGATCAACGCGTGATCGGATTGGTGACCGTGGTCAGCAACGGGAATCGTCAGGGTGAGATCGGCTGGGGAATCGGAATCGATTACCGCAGCCACGGATTCGCCACGGAAGCGGCGCAAGGACTCATCTCCTACTTGTTCGATGCGCACAACTACCATCGCATCTTCGCCGGAACGATCTACACCAACACAGCATCGTGGGCCGTGATGGAGCGGCTGGGGATGCGCAAGGAAGCCCACTTCATCAAGGCGCATCCTCCGACGATGCCGGAGGGGCCGTGGATCGACACGGTTCGCTACGCGGTGCTTGCCGAGGACTGGGTGGATGGCCGGAGGATTGAGAAGCAGGGGGTGCCGACATCATGATCCGCATCCGCCCGTATTGCGAGATCAAGGATGCGAGAACCGTGGGGCTGCTGATCGCCGACACGTTCCGCGCCTACAATCTGGCGCACCTGAATCGCGTCGGGCAGTTGGAGATGCTCGGACCTTTTCGGCATGCCAAGTCGCGCGACGCTGTTCATGAAGAGGCCATCCGCGAAGCGATCCGCTCGGAGATCGTGTTGGTCGCCGAGCAAGCGAGAGGCGTCATCGGTGTGCTTCGCGGACGACCTACGCAATTGGGGAGTCTGTTTGTCCGCGGAGAGGATCACCGCCACGGGGTCGGGCGGGCTCTGGTCGAGCGATTCGAGGCGGAGGTTCGGAGGCAACACGGGACCATCCTCCGCGTCGCGGCAACGTTGCCTGCCGTCCCCTTCTACCAGGCAATGGGGTACAAGCGTTTCACCGGCGTGCAAACGATGCGCGTCTTCGATGGCGCCGGCTTTGAGTATCAGCCGATGCGGAAGTTCCTGTCTCGGCCCGGTGCATGCCGCATGCTCGAAGTCTGATTTCTTCAAAGATTCTCTATGTCCTTCCTCACCCCGATGATGCGTCCTTCGGCCCGGCATCGGGGATATCCGCTCGAATCGCGGCCCATGAGGTGTTTCTGCTCACACCGCTCCCGTGGAGGCGCAACCAAGGTCCGGCACTCGATTGGGCTTTCCGTGCGGGAGAGGGGCAACGTTCGCCGCACGGAAATGGCGGGCGTGGCTCGAGTGCTTGATCTGTCTGATCTGATCGTTCTTGACTTGTCGGATGGGAAACAGACAACGGTTGATCCTCAATGGATCGAAGGGCGATCGCGGAGTCGGTCCGCTGCCTCAGGCCGCACATTGCGGGGAACCTACCCCGCCCACGGCATCAACGGGCTCTCCGGCCGCTTGGTGTCCTCTGCCGCGGGGACAGGAACGGTGGCTCCCTTCCTCAGATGAGAGGAGTTCGTCCGTCCGGCGGCTGGCATGCTTCACGCTGACAGAGTAGCAGGCCCAATCAGGAACGGGGATTCACCAGCTGGCCGGATCGAGAGCTTCCGAAATCGCCTGCCCGGCAGAAATCAGCATGACAGACATGGAGCGGTTCCGACAAGCGCTGGATTCCCATATCACCTACCAAGAGCTGATCGCAAGAACAGGGATCCGCGAGCCGCTTGACCGCACGCATTCTTCCGCGAGAGGTTCCCGCCACCGGTTGACGATCTCTCCTACGGCCTCAGTCCCGTCCAGACCTCGAGACCGTGGAGCACAACTGCGATGATGCCTCTCCGTGAACGGAAGCAAGCCGTCTCGCACCGATTGCGGCATCCGCCCCGGACGCAGCGTCTTCAAACCGACCAATACTCCATCCTGAGTCCCAGATGCGACGATGTTCTCGCCAACCATGAACTGAAACGCGATCCGATACCTCGCGCGCCGAAGTTGATCGATCCAGACCTCGGCACGAAGCGGGTCCTCCACACAAACCGGATGGCGGTAGAGGATTTCGGTTCGTAGCACCGCGGGAAGGAACCCTTCTTCCATCAGAGTGCCAATCGACGTGCCAGCCTCGTCGAGCAGCGCGCGACGTGCATCCTCCAGCCAGCGAACAAAGGCAACATTGCTCGCCCTGCCGGAGACATCGATGTCAGACGTTCGAACCGAAATACTGATCAGGGTTCTCCGCATCGGATTCTCCCCGGCTGCACTGATTGCCGCCACAGCGCTCCGAGAGCGAGCAGACACGCCGTCGAGAATCCTTACTAGACGGACTCAACCTCAGTCACACCGGGGACTTGCTGCTTGAGAACGCGTTCAATTCCGTCTTTCAACGTCATCGCCGCCATCGGGCATCCGTTGCAGGCACCCTGCAATCGCACGCGGACGACGCCTTGCTCGGTCACCTCAACGAGCTCCACGTCGCCACCGTCGGCCTGCAGCGCCGGCCGGATATCCTCAAGTGCGTTCTGAACATCTTCCTTGATCATGCTCCCCTCCGTCGGCGGTTGTTCATCCGCCCGATCTTCGTCTCGACCAGCAAGGTCCGATCCCGTTTCCCAAGGAAGCCCTCTTCGTCCCAAACAAGGCTTCCACCCGCTCGAACACCCAAGCCACGAGGCCTGCCGAACGAGTGCCGCGGACCGTGTAGGATACCCGCTGCGAGCGTCGGTCTCCACGGCCCGAATCGACCGCCGTCGAACCCCCTTGGGGAGGAATTGGGCAACAGCCAGCGAGGCGTTCGGCGCAGGAAACCGCAAAGAAAGGGAATCGATCAGGAGAGGCTCCAATAGAAAACGCGGCCGCAATCCGCGTTACACTATCTATACGTTACCCGTACAGGGAGCGTCAAGGGGGGGACACGTATCCTCCTCTCTCTCCTTGAGAAAGCGCCTAAAACAGGTCGGTTTGCGCTTCCACGGATTCCGGCGGTTCGGTGACGCGATACAGACAATCCGCCGGGCCGATATCGCACCACCGACACTCCGACCACAGCGGCACCTTGGCAAGCGGGGAGTCTCCACCGACACGATGGATCAACTCGACGAACCCTTCGCGAAATGCATCATCCAGCGCTGTCATCGGAATGTCGACCGTGCTGGTTCGGTAGACGACACGCCCCGAGAGCGCGACGTTCTTGCATCGCTCATTGTTGATCGGCAGAAGGAGCATATACACAAGGACCTGGAGCTGATCCGAGATCCTCGGCCGGCCGGTCTTGCAGTCCTCAATCACCCCTTGCCCGTCACGGATCGCCAGAATGTCCGGCTTTCCCGATACGACGATTCCTGTCTTGCCGATTCTCCGGAACGCGTTTTCGTCCTCGATGTAGACATCATAGCCTTCATCTCGAAGTTGCTCGCGTCGGCTGTTGACGAGTTCGCCGTGTTCCATCGTCCACTTGGCAAGGTCGAAGTCCACGGGGAGCTTGTCGTAGTCTTTGTGGTGAGCACGAAACCACGCCGACCATTCACACGCACTCTCGCCGGCCAGAAGTTTCGTCAGCCATGTCACCCAGATGTACGGCTCGGATCGAAGTTCCCTCATCGCGCCTCCGTATCTTCCCCCGCCTGTCGGACAAGCCCTTGCCTCAACCCGGTAGCGGACACCCAACAGGTCCGCCACCTTCCCGCTGTGAAGCGGGAGAATCCTATTCGCGCTCGCTGATCAGGTCTTGTCCCAACTCTCGTGCCTGTACCAGCAGATCGACGTTCTTTGCCGCATCTCCCAACGCCGAGACGGAGCCATGAACCATCCGCATCCAGCTTGCCTTCCGAGCAAACGTATCGTGGAAGCAGCGCATGGCTGTCGCTGCGCCGGAATCGAAAGGGTTGCTGCCGCCGTAAACCACAATGAACCCGTAGCGTTTCCCGGAAAGCGCACTCCCGTTGCTGCTTCCCAGAGCATAGAGCCGATCAAGCAACAACTTGGTCTGCGCCGTAGAAGAATAGCTATAGATCGGAGTGGCGATGAGGATGGCGGATGCACCGCGAAGTTTCGGGTACAGCGACGTCATGTCATCTTCGATGACACACTCCGCATCGATCGATCGGCGGCACTTGCCGCACCCATCGCATGGCGTGATCCGCAAATCGTGAAGAAAGACGGTATCTACGGCGGATCCTAACTGCCGGGCCTGTTCCGCGGCTTCACCGGCAAGCGTGGCGCTGTTGCCCTCTTTCCGAGGACTACCAATCAGGACAAGCAATTGCTCTGACACCTGGTCCGCTCCTTCCGTATCTTCAGACAACAGCTCGAACCAGCCATCCTGCTTGTTCGATCCGCCGGCCTCTCGTCAAACGCCCGGTTCGCTTTTTCATTCGGAGGACCGCCGCGCTCCCTCGATGTAGCGGAGCAGCTCGACTCTTACCCATCGATCGGCGGAGTACCCGTAGTGGCTCTCCACGGTTCGCTTCTTGAGATCGAACAACGAAACGCTCCCATAGATCATCGTTTCCTTCCCGTCAGGTCCCTTGGGAATCTGCCGGTAGTACTCCGGGAAGTCACCGTCTGGGGCAAGAAAGTCGATCAGGCCCTTCGCCTCATCGTACGAGACGGCTCCGTCTCTCTCCAGTACGTCCAGAATGCGGCGGTTCAGTTCGTCATAGCGCCACTGACTGTCATCAGCTCGCCCTTTGAAGACGCGGTTCGCCCAGCGCGCCATGCCGCAGAGTCGCATCTCCGGGATCACAAAATGGTTCGTCGTCAGCACAACACGCCCTGATCGCCCGCGAAGCGGCGCGAAGTAGAAGCTGTGCGGGCAGTTGCGGTCAAGATACGTCGGATTGATCCTCCCGCGATCTTGGAACGCACTGAAGTCGATGGTGCGCTGGAATCGCTCCCACAACGCGGGATTGAAGGTCTCGATGTACGGCTCAACGCCTTCGTAGTTGTCCCAGCGAACCATCGCCCCCTGATGGACCTCCGCGGTTCTGTGTTCGCGAAGAAAGTCCTTGTCCGGCAGCCAGGGCCGGATGACCT
>RXOA01000037.1 GCA_003979035.1 Candidatus Bipolaricaulota bacterium | reverse complement strand
TGGCTCTTTCGTATCGCAACGCGCCGGCCGGATCTCACAACTCCCGCCAGAACGGGAATTCAGGCTCATAGCACGTCGATTCGATCTCTGCAACAGAGTTCTCGAGATAGCTCTGCGCATCCAGGATCGCCTGGTTGTAGACCACCGGTCCGATCTCCTTCAAGCAGAAGTCAAGGACCATTGAAGCCTTCAGATCTCCGACTCGCTGGTCCAGGTGTTCTTCGAAATAGCGTTTGATCGAAGCAATCGAACGCTCCCTCGCATCTGCACGAATCTTGATCGTCATCGATCCCTCCGGCCGCGCGGGATCCAAGTCCGCGACTCGGTTCAGCCGAGAATCAGACGCGCGGCAGGCTCCGAGAACCCGTTCAAGCCAAGATGACACTTCCGAAGAGCCGTGAAAGATAGTTCTACTCGGTACGGTCCGTGATCTCGATCAGGTGGTAGCCGAACTGCGTCTCCACGGGCCCGTGGACGGCGCCGATCTCGTCATGGAAGACAACTTGATCGAATTCCGGGACCATCTGCCCCTGCTCGAATTCACCGAGATCGCCACCGGAAGATCCCGACGGGCACTTCGAGAACTCCGCGGCCAGCTTTCCGAAGTCCTCTCCGCCCTCGATCCGCACTCTCAGCTGCTCGCATGCCTCGTAGTCGTCCACCAGAATGTGCCGCGCCGTTGCTTTCGCCATCGGTCCTCCGTTTCTCGAACCCAAGTTCCTTGATGATCAGTCCCGGAAACCCGACGGCTTCCGCTGACCGACCATGGTATCCCCTCACAGGGATTTCTCCACCATGGGTCTCAGCCGTGGTCCGCGCACGAACGTCGGAAAAGGAAGAACGCGAAAGCCCGCGCAAGACGGCAGCGATCGCCTGAATTTAGCGATCGATTCGATGCCGCAAGAGTCGGGGCGAGGATCCCGGTGAATTCTGGGGCGGCCCGGCATTCGCTGCGCTCGCCTCCCCCTACGCGCCCAGCGCCGATGACACAAGCAGCACAACAAACCCGGCGACAAACGCCAGCGGGACAAGATGCATCATGAGATTCGGAGCCGTACGCAGGATTGCGGGAAACTGGACTCCTTCCGACTGCCACTCATCACACAGCCACCCCGAAGCACGAACGCAGATCTGCTCTCCCTGAAGAAGACGGTGCAGGCTACGATGAAACTCGGCGCCGGCAAACTGACTCTCGATGCTGCGCAGAAGGCGCCGCCAATGAGCACACTCCGTCGACAGTCTGTACTGGGAAACCGCCCACACCACGGAAAGAAGCAATCCCAGAGACGCCGCGCCTAGGCTGAGTGGATCGGCGGTCGTCGCGAAAGAAAGAAGCGCGTAGGCCGTCACGCCGACAAGCAGGCTCGCCGCAACAATGCCACTCATGAACAGACTCCACATGTTTCGATCACGGTTGTCTGCGGTCCGCGAAACGGCTGCAAAGACGGAAATCCATTGATCCAGTTCCATGTTTCCCCCTCACATCATTCGTCAGCTCCTCATTCAGTTTGGCACGTGAAGGAGGGACATCGTACGGCGACCGTCTCGGCGTGCGGAGACACGCGTCCTTACTGTTCGCAACTTGACGACACAGCTCGTTGGTCCTAACCTATTACAAAAGAGGGACGTGCTCCGGCGGAATGAATACGGATCATCCAACGCAAAGAAGCCCGTGCAACCGCGAATTGATGCAGCAGGTTCTGGAGGGTGTCGTTGAGAGTGCGACACGGGAGACTCCTTTCCAGAGGGCTCTTGCAGTCAGCTACGATACGCCGCTTGTGCCCGGCTTGGCTTCCCCCACAGCAGCGATCCTTGGGGTTGCCGTCCGCGGACTTGGCGAAGAATCGCGCAGCAGGCTCACCGAACGCTTGCTGTTCAATGGCACCCGCTCGTCGGGCCGATCCTATCAGCAGTCACATCGCTGCAGGAGGTCGTACTACTATCCATCCGGCGATGATCCCCGATCGTTCTCCTCCGTGATTCCGAGCACGCGGCGCTTCATGAGCCACCAGGGCTGGCAGCATACGGATGTCCTTCTCGTCCCCTTCTGGCTCGATGGCACCATCCTTGGGCACATTTCGCTCGATGATCCGATCGACGGCGCAAGGCCGAGCCGCGAGACGATGGCGTTTCTGGAAGAGCTTGCCTCAATGTCGGCTCTCGCTCTTCGAGATGCATGCAGCCTGGAGCAGATCACCGAAACGCACCGGTTGTTCCGGTTTCTCGCTGATTGCGGCATGATGGGGCTTCTGGTCGTGCAGGACGATCACGTCCGCTACACCAACAATCAACTCGTCTCGATTCTCGGATACGACAAGCAACAACTGGAGCAGCTCACTCCGTGGTGGACGTTCGTCCATCCCGACGACCGCCAGATCGTGCGGAAACAGACCATGGAGCCCCAGGCAAGCGCACAGGTCATCCGGTCGATCCGTGAGGATGGACGTGCCGTCTGGCTCTCGATGTGCGCTCATCGGATGACCTACGAGACCCTGGATGCCGTCGCGTTCCAGTTCTACGATATCACCGACCGCATCACGACCGAGGAACTTCTCAGACAGAAGGCCCTTCGCGATCCGCTGACAGGCCTGCGGAACCGCGCCTACTTCGATGAGACGATCCCCATTGAGATGCAACGTTCGATCCGCTACCGGCGCCCACTCACACTCATGATCGCGGATCTCACTCGATTCAAGCAGGTTAATGACGCCCACGGACATCAAGAGGGAGATCGCATTCTGGTCGGAGTCGCTGATGTTCTGAAGCAGTCGCTCCGTGACAGCGATTGGGGAATCCGCTACGGCGGGGATGAATTCCTGCTGGTCCTCCCGGAAACAGGACCGGACATCCAACACCTGGTCCGCCGATTGACCGACTCCGTTGCTTCATGGTCCCGCGAAAACGCTCCCGCGGTCGACATTGGAATCGACTTCGGCTGGGCAACATGGCTTCCGGAGAATCCTCAGTCGGTCGGCGAACTGATCCGCAACGCGGATGAGATGCTGTACCGGAACAAGCGAGCGCAGTCGATCCGGGCTCAAGCCTCCCGCCCGTCCGCTGTGACGACCGACTGGCCGGACTCTCCCTCGCGCAAGCCGGACCTGCGAAAGGCTACATCGTAGTCCGATTCCGCGGCGTCACATGAAACGAGTGACGCCGCTACGAAGCCGGCGTAACCGACTTACGCTGAGAGATCTGGAGCCAGGTACCGTCCGGGTCTTGGAAGGTTGCCACCCACGCCTGCCCCACATCCACGATCGGCTGCTTGCTCCGATGGAACACCACACCTCGTCCAATCAGCGTCTCAACCGCGGCGTGGATATCCTCGACCCGGAAGCTGACCAGCACGGGCTGTTGTTCGACCTCCGAACGGATCGGACCGGGGATGTCGAGCGCAAAACGGGATCCATCGGCAAGAGCGTACTCGTGCCAATGCCCCGAATTCATGGAAGCTCCCAATCCCAGAATCTCCGCATACCAGGTTTTCAGCCGATCGCTCTTGCCGCGACCGTGAACGTAGACAACGTCGATCCCCGTAATCACAGCACCTCCCCGCACATGGCCGGCTGTGACGAACGTCCCGGCACCCCTCCGAAGGCTTGCGCAGACTCTCGACAAACAGGTTCGGCGGAACAGACCGGGGGATCGCACGCCCCGCTCACTCAACGACAAGTCGGTACCGCCAGGCGAATCGCACGCTGGGCGGAAGCGAAATGAACGACCAAGAGCTGCGCAGCGCCCGGACATAAGACTGCAAAATCCATTCGGATGCCGTACGGGATCGCGCCTCGCTTCGTCCGCGAGGATCAAGCGATCCCGCACGAGCAGGCTATCGGCCTCCGATGGTGAGGGCCATCACGGCCTTCGCCGTATGGAGACGGTTCTCGGCCTCATCGTAGATCACGGAGTGCGGACCATCGATGACCGAGTCGACAACTTCCTTGCCGCGATCCGCAGGAAGCGCATGCATGTAGATCGATCCGCGATTGGTGAGATTCATCCGTCGCTCATCGCAGATCCAATCCGTGTGCTGCTTCGCCTTCGCTCCGATCTCCTCAAGGGATGGCGCGGCGAAAAATCCGCCCCAGTTCTTGGGAATGACAACGTCCGCTCCATTGAAGGCGTCGTCCATGTCATGCGAGATGCTGATCTTCCCCCCGTGGTTGGCGGCATTCTCTTTCGCCTTGGCAACGATCTCCGGAGTGAGTTCGAACCCCTTCGGATGGGCAAGCGTAACGTCCATCCCGTACCGGGCGAACAACAAAATCTGGGATTGCGGAACAGAGAGCGGTTTGAGATGGCTGTCGGCGTAGGCCCAACTGATGCCAACCTTCAGATCGCGAAGATCTTTCCCGAAACGTTCTTGGATCGTCATCAGATCCGCAAGAGCTTGCATCGGGTGATAAATGTCGTCTTGAAGGTTCAGCACCGGCACCCGCGATTGCTCTGCCACTCTGTTTAGGTAGTTGTTCCCTTTGCCGTATTCGCATGCCCGGATAGCAATGGCATGGCCGAATCTCGAAAGAACCTTGGCCGTGTCTTCGGGGGTTTCGCCATGGGTCAATTGAAGACGATCCGGCGTCAGAAAGTGGGCGTGTCCGCCCAGCTGCGTGATGCCGGCCTCGATCGAGTTGCGCGTCCGTGTCGAACTGTCGTAGAAGATCATGAATACCGTCTTGTACAACAGCCACGGTGTAAGTTGATCGTGAGCAAACGCCGTTTTGAGCTCGCACGATAGATCAAGCAACGTGTCGATCTGTTGACGCTTGAAATCTTCCGTGGTGATGAAATGCCGTCCTCGAAAGAAGGTGGACATTGTAGGATCTCCTTGCTTGCTTCGGTGTTCCGTTCAGCCGCTGACTACTGCTTGTCGAGAGATGCGGGAAACGCGGCGTAAAAAGCGGCCGCGCTGATCAGGTCGTCAATTCGCACCCGTTCGTTCGGCGCGTGGGCGTATGCCTCATCGCCGGGGCCGAATCCGATCGTGGGAATCTCGTACACACCGCGCGTGACGGTGCCGTTCGTGCTGAACACCCACGTCGACAACTCCGCCTCGCGCCCGAAGACGCTCCGAAAGGCCTTCTTCGCGGCCAGCGTGATCGGCGCGTCTTCCTTCTCCAACCACGCGGGAAAGTACTTCTCGGTGGGGTAGCGAACGCCAGTGTAGCTCGGTTCGTCGTAAGTGAGTTCGACAATCTCCACATTCACGCCTGCACAAGTCGCCGCCTCGCCGATCTGCTGAAGCGCCGCTTCTTTGGTTTCTCCGGCGGTGAGCCTGCGATCGATGTGAACTGCACAACGATCAGGAACCGCATTCACGGAAGGGGAATCGGAACGAATCTCCGAAACGACAATGGTTCCCTTGCCCAAGATCGGGTGCGCGGTCAGCCGTTCGTTGAGAGCTTCGATCTCGGAAACCAGATGCGCCATCTTGTAGACGGCGTTTTCGCCTCGCTCCGGCGCGCTGGCGTGCGCCGATCGGCCGGAGGTCTTCACGACAACTTCAATCCGCCCCTTCTGACCGCGGTGAATGCGCAACGCCGTCGGTTCAGTGATCACGACATAGTCAGGCCGGATGCGATCCTCTTCGATGATGTAGCGCCAGCAAAGACCGTCGCAATCCTCTTCCAGGACCGAGCCGACCACGTACACCGCCACGTCATCCAGCAACCCGAGATCGCGCATGATGCGCATCCCGTAAACCATCGATGCCATCCCGCCCTTTTGGTCCGCCGCTCCTCGGCCGTACAGCCATCCATCCTCAACCTTGCCCGAGAACGGGGGCATCGCCCACTGGGTGGAGTCGCCCACATCCACGGTGTCAATGTGGGCGTCCATCGCCACAACCGTCGATCCAGATCCCATGCGCCCGATGACATTCCCAAGGGGATCCACCGTGACCTCATCGAAGCCGCTCTTCAGCATCTCCTTTCGGATCACGTCGACGACATCGCGTTCCCCGCCCGAGACGCTGCTTGCTTGGATCAGGCGGCTCATGAACGAAACGATTTCTCCTTGATAGGCGCGAGCCCGATCCATCACTCCTTGCTGCACAACTCCTCCTGTCAATGGCCCTGTGCTGCGATCTTGCAGCCGGCGCTTGCTGGCCGCGAGGATGGAGAACGCTTGCCGGATATCTTGTCGGTCGAAGAAAGCGCGATCTTGCCGCCCGCTCGGCCCCCGGGCCCGGCCCTTGCACTCCATCCGCGACTCAACGAGGAACATCCTGATCGTTTGAGGTCGCTCCAGCGGGGCCCGTGATTCTAATCCTTTGCTCGCCAAGTTCCAATCCACGCGAGAACCGTCGGCAACCGCGTCGTTACGCAGACCCCGGCGGCCGGCGGCTCATCCGGAAGCTCGGTCGCGCACTGAGGTTCTTCTCGCGACATCATGTGTGGTACAGTCGATAGATTCGTGATTCCGCCGATTCAAAAAGGAGGCTGCGTTGATGAAACATAAGATGTGTGGTCTATTGATCGTCTGCATCGTCGGTTGTGCAGGACTGGTCGGCCTTTCTGCACAGCAGTCCGTCGATGTGCGGGTCGTCTCCGATCTGGATGTCGAACGCTATATGGGATTGTGGTATGCGCTCGCCAGCATCCCCACGTCGTTCGAGCAGCAGTGCATCCAGGGAACAACCGCCGAATACACGCTGCTCGAAAGCGGGCGCATCGATGTGAAGAACACGTGCTACGACGCAGAGGGTCAGCCCGACGTTGCCCAGGGACAGGCCTGGCTTCCCGATGCATCGGAACCCTCCAAGCTGAAGGTTAGTTTCGTTCGCTTCTTGGGGCTATGGTGGTTCGGTGCTCCCTATTGGGTGATCGATCTCGCCACCGACTACAGCTACGCGGTGGTCGGGCACCCGACAAGAACCTACGGTTGGATTCTCAGTCGCACGCCGACCCTCCCTTCCGAAGTGCTTGAAGGAATCTTCGTCCGACTGGAACAGCAGGGTTACCGTCGCGATCAGTTCCGCACCATCGATCAATCGATCCATGTGTCGCCGATGTGTCCTTGATCGATGCAGCTGTCGCCAAGAAGAGTCTCGATCGGCTGGCCGTCCTCGGCTACCATGCAATCCTCGACCCTCTGCTTGGTTCCGTCCACTCGGCAATCGCCGAGATGTGCCTCCGCAATCGGGCACAAACAGTTCTCGACATTGCTTCGGCAACGGGCGCGCAGTGTCGCGAACTCGGCGCGCTCGGGCTTCGGGCAACCGGACTTGATCTGTCCGAGACGATGATCCGCTTTGCCCGCCAGCGACGTTCCGAAGCCGTCACATACGTTCTCGGGTCCGCTTTCTGCCTCCCGTTCCAAAATGACAGCTTCGACGCAGCGTTGCTTGTTCTTGCTCTCCATCAACACTCCGAGGAGCACCGGCAGGTCATGTTGAGCGAGGCTCGGCGCGTCACCCGATCGGCCGGGCAGCTGATCACTGCCGACTATTTGCGGCCGTCGAACCCAACCACAAACCCTGCCTGGTGGTTGGTCCGCGGCATCGAGAAGCTCGCCGGCGGCGATCACTACCTCGGGTTCGTGGACTTCGTGGAATGCGGTGGAGTGATCGGCTTTCTCGAACGAGCTGGGTTGCACGCTGTTGAGGAACACCGATTGTGCGGTGGCACAATCGGCATCGTACGAGTCCCGCTCGCACCGTAGGCTCAGCCGGCACATCGTTCAGCAGATCGCGCTCGAGATCCCGCATCGCCCCGGCGGATCACCGCGCGACCTGACCGGAGCACTTCAGATGACTCGCCCCCGATCTCCGATCCGAAGAGTGACCGAAACCACGGGCACCGGGCCGCTCTCCGCGTGTCCCCTACCACCTGCAGAAAGGGAATCCGTTGCTCCGGTATCGCGTTGCTCAAGTCGCCAAACACGAGGTTCAGGATGTGGGCATTGGCTGTGGTGCACGCGGGTCATCCAATCGTCAGGAGCAATCAGGCGCTTCTTCACCGGTGAGAAAAGGCATCAGCGATTGTAGCGCAAGCAGACAGATCGGATCTCCGCCTCGCGGGGACAGCTTCTCGTCGGAAACCACGAATCCGATTCCCGGCTTCATCGCGGGCATCGCCGAACAGGGCGTGGCTGTTGATTCAACGCTGACGAGAATCTCGAACATCGCTTCCTCCTGCCTGCGCCCCGACAACCTTCCTTGATGCGGACCGCTTCCGTAGGCTTCTTCGGCAAGCCAGCGAGCCAGCCGCAACAGCCACCGCCCCGCCGACCAGCCGCCAATGGAGCGGTACGCCGAGCAGCGCCGCGGCAAGCGCCACCGAGGCAACCGGGAGAAGATTGGAGATCGAGCCCAAGATGGCCACATCACCGTCACGCATCGCACGATCCCAAAGCGAATAGGCAACGGCCGTCGGGAAAATCGCCGCGTAGATCAACTCCAAAACCACGCGTAGGCTCCAGTGCACCTCGTGGACCTGCAGCAACCCGGGAACCAGGAGAGTCAGCCCCGCCGCCGCAAGAAGCATCCCGATCGCTGCGCTCGTGGCTTCCTGAGGAACGCGTTTGGCCAGATTCGAGTACACCCCCCACGCCACGCTCCCGACGCCGGCAAGCATCAGCGGCAACCACGCTTCGGCAACCACGCCAACAAAGCCTGAAGCGCTCCATCCCGAGTTGCCGGTCCCGACCAGCACCAGCACCGACGTTGCCAGCAGCACACCACCGATTCCCAGAACGATGCCCACCGCAAACGGGAGAGCTCGCGGGCGGGTCTTCTGGAACGGGATGGAAAGCACGACAACCCAGGTCGGCCATAGGTAGTTGACAAGCCCGGCGATCACGGCTTGATCGCGGCTTTCCGCCAACCCCAACGCAAGGTAGAACAGGCAGAGGTAGACGACGAAAAACGGTCCACAGACCCACAGATGTCTTGTCGAGATTTGATGCCGCCACCCAATCCCGCGCGATCGGATCGTCATCGCGACAAGCAGCGCCAACCCGGAAGCGAGAAACACGATTGAACTTCCAAGGATCGGCCCGGTCGCTTCCAGAAAGTCGCGGCCGACGGCGACCGTCGTCCCCCACAGGGCAAGTGCGATCATTCCCTGGAGCAAGGCCTTCCGCGACCCAGGGCCCGCGTTCACCAGTGCCACTCCTTCGGTCAAGCGTGCTTGCCGCCGCCCGGCGACCGCAATCCGGCTCCGGACTCGAGGCACTCCCCGTTCCTTTCCGATCCTTGCAGGTGGCAGGTGTCGTTCCAGCGATGAAGCTCCCACGCGCCATCCCGCGATCTCAGCTCGCAGATGCACGTATTCCCGAATGCAACGCGAGCGGTGGCATGATGCGGGATCTCGAGGACCATGCGGAGGATCGTCATCAAGATTGCGCCGTGCGTAACAGCGATCACAGTTTCGCGGTCCTCTCTCCCCATCATGTCGGCAAGAAACGAGCCGATCCGCGACTCCACCTCCTCGACGCTTTCCCCGCCGGGAATTCGGAACGACGTCCCGAGTCGACGAAACCCCGTGAATACGTCGGGGAACTGCTCCTGCGCTTGGTCAGTCGTCAGCCCTTGGAGCACACCGGCGTGTCGCTCGCGAAGGCGGGCATCCAGCACCGGCGCGAGTCCGCATCGTCCGCAGATCTTGCTGGCGGTGGCCTCCGCTCGCCCGAGGTCACTGCTGATGACGACATCGACCTGCTCCCGCGACAGCCGCTCGCCAACGGCGGCAGCTTGTCTCTCACCTCGCGCCGTCAACGAGCTGTCAGCTTGCCCCATGAACCGCCGTTCGACGTTCCATTCCGTTTCTCCGTGCCGCACAAGAAGCAGTCTCATCGTCGTTCTCCCATGCCTTCCTCTCCGGACTGATCCATCCAACAAGCGGCATATGGTACTCTCGCAGCGGAAGGGTTTCCCGGCCGCCGGGCGGAGCGGAGGTACAGCAAGAAAAGTGGTTGCAGGCAAGAAGGTGTTTGTCTACGCCGTGCGCGGGCAAGAGGCGGATCGGTTCGTGCTTGTGTTCGCCAGCCACGATGAGCCGGGGTGGGAGGTTCCGAAAGGGTCAATCGAGCCGGGAGAAAGCCCCTCCGATGCCGTGTTCCGCGAGCTGGGCGAAGAGACGGGATTGTCGCGCGAGCACCTCTCTCCGGTCATCCTGCTGGGGACGAAACCGCACCTAGAGGAACAGCAGTCGTTCTTCGTCGTCCGGCTACGCTCCAACGCTCCATGGGCTTTCGAGAACACGACAACTGGACATGGCATCGATGCCGGGCTCGTGGTTCGGTTTCGCTGGCTCCCCATCGAGCCTCGACTGTCGGAGCTTCTTGTTCAGGGCTGCGGAGCGATGGTCGATGCGCTCATCAAGGCTGTCTTCCCCACATCGCAATCTGCCGGTTGATTGCCGTTCGGAAGCACGGCGGCAACCGCTACGTAAACGGGGAAAGAGGGAAACGTCGTGTCCGCTTCCCTCTCTCGGAGGACAGTCGTGCAGTGGTGGGCACTCCCTCATCTTCTCAGTCCTGCAGGGAGCGACTACATGGAGTGCACGTATCCCGGATGTGATTCCTCTGCGCCTCTTCCTTGGACGACTCCGTTTCGCCGTGCACTCCCGCAGCCACCTCATTGTCTCCCGCGCACGAACCCCGAACTATGGGTAGATTCCCTACCTTTTGCTCCGCGATGCATCAAATCTGATCAACGTTCACGAGACACCTTCTTGAGGATGCTTCCCGGGGGGAGAGCGAGCTTCCGAACCGAACGATTCGTTCAGGCGGAGAAGCTGATCAGTCGGTGCTCCAGCGCAAGACGAACCAATCCTGGAACATCGTGGACTCTCAGCTTGGACATCAGACTTGCGCGGTGTTTCTCGACGGTTTTCACGGAGATATACAGCATGTCGGCGATTCGTCGGTTGGTGTAGCCCTCGCTGACCAGCTGAAGAACCTGCCGCTCACGCGGCGTCAGCCGATCGAACAAGTCTTGCCGCTGTCTCCCGGCGTCGGCCGGCTCGACATCCGTCCTGATGGCAGCACTTAGAAACGGCCGACCCTCGGCCACGGCGCGAATCGCTGACAGCAGCTCATCGCTGATCGAGCTCTTCAGTAGATATCCATGGACGCCGCTCCGCAGGGCCCGCCTGATGAGGATCGGATCATCGTGCATGGATAGGGCGACAACCTTGATGTCGCATGCCAGTCGCTTGATCGCGTATGCCGCTTCGATACCGTTCATCGTCGGCATGGCCACATCGACAACGACCACATCCGGTTTCAGGCGCCGCGCGCCCTGCACGGCTTCGAGACCGTTTTCCGCTTCTCCAACAACCTTGATTCCCGGCGACTTCTCGAGCAGGGCGCGCAGCGCCTGCCGGACAAGATGGTGGTCATCGGCAAGAATCACTCGGATCAAGTCGCCTCCTTGACGGGGATGTGAGCGACAAGATGTGTGCCCTTCCCTTTCGAAGATTCCAGCTCCAGCCACCCCCCGAGCTGCTCGAGGCGCTCTCGCATTCCTTCCAATCCCATCCCTCCGCCGGCCGAATCCACGGCATCCGGATCGAATCCGCGCCCATCATCCTCCACGCGGACACGCAGCATGCCGTCTGCCTGAGAGAAGTGCACGTCAACCCGCGCGTGAGCGGCAGATGCGTGCTTGCCTATGTTGGCGAGCGACTCCTGAAGAACCCGATACACTGCCGTGCCGACCTCCTTCGTGACATCGAACGCGGCATCCGATGTGTACTCGATCGACAGCCCGGTTCGCGCCTCAACATCAACGCACATCTCGCGAAGCGCTTCCCGCAATCCGAGCACATCCAATGCCGGCGGATGTAGCCCATGCGCCAGCCGCCGGATTCGATCCATCGTGCGCTGGGCAAGATCCGCCGCTTGACGGATCTCCGCCTGCACCGAACGCTCTCCCTTGGGGAGCTGCTTCACAGCCCCGTTCAAGCTCAACGAAAGCAATGTCAGCGACTGCCCTGCCTCATCATGCAACTCCCTCGACAATCGTGCTCGTTCCTCTTCCTGTGCCGTGACAACGCGTCTCATCATGTCTTGGAGCTGCTGCTCGCGAGATCGAAGCTCGTGCTCGACCTCTCTCCGCTCGGCAATCTCGGAACTCAGGCGCATGTTCGTCTGCCACAATTCGGCCGTCCTTTCCTCAACGCTTTCCTCCAGGCGGTCTCTTGTCGTCTCCAACGACTCTTGCTCCCGCTTCAGATCGCGAAACAAAAGCCGTAATGGACGAACGATCCCCGTCTCGATGATCGCCTTGTAGATGAAGAAGAACGACACCAATTTCAGCATGTGTCCGGCCAGATTCGCCGATCCGAACACGCTGACGTACCGAGTGAACGCCACCTCGGCGGCGATGGTGAAGACCATCGATGCCCCAAGCCATGATCCGACTCGCTGATCGATGCTGCGCCGCTTCCGCCACAGCGCGACAAGCCCGACGAGGACGAGACCGCAGATCACGTACTCCGCCGCAACTTTGAACGCGGTCAAGCCCTGACCGGGAACATAGCAAACCGGGAACCACTTGGCGAACACAAGCACGGCCAGCCCGACCGCCGCCGCGGCGTAGGCCGCGAGGACGAGTCGCTCGCGGATCCTCCGCCCGAACCAAAGCGGAACAAGCACAAGCGTTACGCTCTCCATTCCCCTGCCAGCAATCCACAACTGCGTCGACGTGTTCGCTCCGGCTCCCGGAATCAGATCCATCCCCTGGTAGGAGAGCGTGTGCAGCAGATCCATCCCAGCGATCGCTGCGTAGCCAATCCCAAGGAGAAGAAGAGATCCATTCTGGTGGTACGAGCGAGCATTCCATGCAAGCATGAAGATTCCCGCGGCGATGACAATCGAGAACAGCTCAACCACGGTGTGGAACAGAAGGTAGTTGATGCGGCTCAAACCAAACAAGACCACGATGAACACCGCAACGACTCCAAACGTCGTGAGGCACGACTTCACGCTTGCTGCTCGCATCGGGCTGTCCTCCCGTCGAGCAGCCTAGAGTGCAGCTCCATCTTTCGTCAAGTGCACAAAGCGGCGTGACCCCCGGAGCCATGGGCGACCCGCATCGGAGACCGCTGCGCGGCGTTGCCTCATGGCGTCCTTGATCCGTTATCATCGTTCATCATGCCCGAGTTGCCCGAAATCACCTGCCGCGCCCGCGAGCTGAACGACGCCCTTGCCGACGCGACCGTGTCCGAGGTGGAGATTCTCCAACCGAAGTGTCTGAACGTGCCGAGCACATCCTTCCGGGAGGCCATGCTCGGCAATCGGATCCGTACGGTTTCGCACCACGGTAAGTGGTTGATTGCGGAGCTGGCGCGGGGACATCTGCTGATCAACCTCGGTATGGGCGGCGAAATTCTGCTGGTACAGCGGGGGAAGTTGCCCGACAAGTGGCGAATCCGGTTCGACATGGATGCCGGACGAAGTCTTGCCCTCAATTTCTGGTGGTTCGGGTACGTTCACTACGTCGCTTCCGGCGGCGTCTCACAGCACCCGATGGTCGGCAGGCTCGGTCCTGATGCCCTGGAGCTATCGGTCGAGGGATTCGAAGACCTGCTTCGCGGACGGCGGGGACGGATCAAGCCGCTCCTTCTCGACCAATCGAAGATCGCCGGAATCGGCAACGCCTACATCCACGACATCCTCTTCCGCGCCCGGATTCATCCCTTGTCTCCGATTTCGTCGCTTCGCGAGCAGGAAATCCGATCGCTGCACGCCTCCATCCGGCAAGAGATCACGCGAAGCATCGCCAAGGGCGGCGCATTCTACGAACTCAACCTGTACGGCGAGCGCGGCGGGTTCACAGCCGACGATTTGCTCGTCGGCTACCGCGAAGGAAAACCCTGCCCCGTTTGCGGCACGGCGATTGAGAAAATAAGGACCGGATCGACCTCGGGGTTCATCTGCCCCGTTTGCCAGCCGCTCCCTGCATAGCGTATCCATCGTCCGCTCTTCGATTTGCCATCAACACGATTGCAGTCCTACGCTTGGCTTCCATGGAGCCTTCATCGATCAGAACCTCGTTCGCACTCGGCCGATCGCTCGACCTACGCTTCGCCAGCAATCGCGCCATCGCGATCCTCATCGTGGCAAGTTGGTGGGTCGGCTTTCTCAACTGGTGGCTTCTCGGGCGATCCGCAGGGATCGCCGCCCTCGACGCTCTGAGGGTTGCCGGGACTGTGTTTCTTGCGTGGGCCATCGGGCGAGAAGCTGATCCCGACCGGAACGCTTCGGCGTTCGTCGCCGTTCCCTTCGCCGTTGCCGGTTCTTTCGTCCTCGGTTCTCCCGATCTTGTCCTCCTGCTGTGGATCCTTCTTGCGGTCCGTTTGGTCAACCGAACCGTGGGAAAAGCCGCGTCCTGGGGCGATGATGCCGTGTTGGCGATCCTCGCCGCATTTCTTGTTTGGCGCGGCTACGGATCGGTGGGGTGGGTGACGGCAGCGGCGCTGGCGGTGGATGCGGCGCTGCCGCTGCCGAGGAAGGTTCATCTTGTCGGTGCAGGGATCGTTGTCGCGGCGATGGTCCCGTTGTGGATTCTGCATCGCCCGGTGCTTCCGCCGCCGGACTCGCTGGCCGTCCTCGGAGGCGGGTGGCGGTGGGGCGTCGTCGCCGTGGCCATCGCCTCGCTTCCCGGAATCGTTGCCTCGCACCGGGTGACTTCCGTGGGGGACGAAGATTTGGAGCCGCTCTCCGGTCATCGGGTCGCCGCCGCACAGCTTCTCGCGGTGGCGGGGGCGCTTGTTGCCGTCGTTGTCGATGGTGTCGAGACCATCGCTCTTCTCGGCCCGCTGTGGGCCGCCGTTGCCGGCGCAATTCCGATTCGAGTGTTCGGCACAATTCGTGGGTCAAGGTATCGAAGCGGCATCGCCTAGGCAACGGCCCGTCGATCGAGCCATCGGCAATCAGCAACCGATTCCGCATGATCCGGGTCCTTCCCGGACCGCTTCCCATCATCACCGCCGATAGACGTCTCCGCGATCGCCTTGTATGCTATGATCCCACAACCGCATAGGAGCCCGATGATCAACGCCAAACTCAATCCCGACACGAGGGAGATCCTGGTTTTCCTCCGCGAGAGCGACGCGCCGTACCGCACGTTGCTGCTCGACAATCCTCGCCGCCATTACCGGTTCTGCTCGTCTGTCGACGACGTGGAGCGCGCCATCGGCAGTGCGGAGATCGTTCTCGGATCGATCACCTTCCCAGCGGAAATCCTCCGCCGCGGGGAGCGGTTGCGCTGGATTCAGGTCACCGGCGCCGGCGTTGATCGCTTTCTTGCCGGCGCCGATCTTCCTGACGATGTGGTGCTGACTCGAGCCGATGTCGGGTTCGGCGATCAGATCGCCGAGTACGTGTTCGGCCATCTTCTCGCCCGCACCCAGCGGGTGATCGAACTGCAGGAGGATCAAGTCGGGCACATGTGGATGCCGCGGACACTCCGATGGCTGAAGGGGAAGACGATGGCGATCGCCGGCACCGGTTCGATCGGCCGCGCCGTAGCTCATCGAGCAAGAGGCATGCGGATGCGGGTGACCGGGTATGCAAGAACGACATCCAAACTACCTGAGTTCGAGCACATCTACGGCCCGCAAGAGCTGCGTGACTTCCTTCGTGAAGCGGACGTTCTCATCATCACGCTTCCGTTGACCACGGAAACCAGAGGGCTGATCGGCACCGAGGCCCTTGCCACGATGAAGCCGGACGCCGTGCTCGTCAACGTGGCACGGGGTGCAATCGTCGACGAGCAGGCCCTGGTCGCATCGCTGCAGAAAGAAGCGATCGGAGGCGCGATTCTCGACGTGTTCGAGACGGAGCCACTCCCACCCGATCACATCCTGTGGGAGCTCCCCAACGTCACGATCACGCCTCATCACGCAGGGCTGAATATCCCGGAGCAGATTTCTTCGTTCTTCCTGGAGAATCTCCGCCGCTATGAGGACGGCGAGCCGCTGCAAGGCGTCGTCGATCGTCAAAGAGGTTACTGATTCTCGATGGATACCGGATCCTTTGATGGAGGTCACCATGGTTGCCAACCCGACACCCGACAAGCTCACCTACCGCGAATTGCACGAACCGCAAGCGGTTCTTCCGCTGGCGCGATACGCCCATAGCGTCCGCCCATCCGAGACGAGCACCGTGTCGGAGTGGCTCGCCCACTCCATGGCGGCGAACAAGCGCCTGTTCGGCGTGTACGGGGGCGGGGAAGGAGACGAACTCGTCGCTTGCTGGCTGCTCCATCCCTACACAATGCGGCTGCGAGAAAGCCTCGTGTCGATGGGCGGCGTCGGATTGGTCAGCTCGCGGCCGGATCGGCGCGGGCAAGGCAACATCCGTTTCATGATGACCCAAGCCCTGAAGACGATGCGCGAGGCTGCAAATGCCGTTTCCGTGCTGTATCCGTTCCACATCGGCTTCTACCGCAAGTACGGCTGGGAGAGCTTCACCGAGTGGATGCGCTACGAGATCTCCCCCGGCATCCTTGCCGTTCCCGACGGGGAGAACCCGATCACGACAACCGACCTTGCTTTCCCCGACGAGGCGTCGAAGACGTTCTACAACAACTACGCCCGCACCCACTATAATTTCTCCTTGCGAGACGACATTCACTGGGAAGCACGGCTCCGGCTGTGGGGCGACGAACAGATCGCCCGCGGCGTGGTCAAGGCCGAATGCCAAGGTCGGATTTCCGGCCTGATGGGCTACACGCTCTTCCACAAGCACGGTGCCGACAGCCCCGCGCTCAACATCAGCCTATTTGCCGCGAGCGATGAATCGGCCAAGCAGGCGCTGCTCGCCTATCTCAAACGGCAGTCGCACCAGGTGACAAAGATCGAGCTGCACCTGCCGCTCGACGAACCACTGTGGCCGTACCTCACCGACTACGCGTCGGCGATCAAGCTGCAACAACTGGCAATGCTCCGCGTGGTCGATCTTGCTATGCTCGACGGCCTCGAGATCGCCGCACCGAACACAGCGCTCTGTATCGCAGTCGAGGATGCGCAAGCGCCGTGGAACAACGGCCCATGGACGCTTGCCGTGCAGGACCGCGTGCTTCACGCGGAACAGGGGGGAACGCCGACGCTCCAATCGGGAATCGGACCGCTTTCGACCGTGCTCAGCGGGTTCACGAACGTCGGCGCGATGCTCGCCTGCGGCAAGATGACCGCTCTCCCCGGCTACCACGGCGAGGACCTGCCCAAGCAAACGACGCTGCTCGTCGACTTCTTCTAGCGATCGTCCCGCTGAAGCATTCCGTCGCGCAGGTGGATGCGCCGCTCCACGTAGGGATCGACGATCGGGTCGTGGGTGACCACGATCACCGTCGTCC
>RXOA01000036.1 GCA_003979035.1 Candidatus Bipolaricaulota bacterium | reverse complement strand
TCGGGCGTGGGAGAACGTCGCGTTGGAGGTTGCGGTTCCCGGCGGCGCGCAGTCGATGCAGCTCCGGTTCGCGTTTGATGCGGTGACGTATTCTCGCAACAGCTACGGGGGTTGGTTTATCGACGACATCCTAGTGGAGCCGGGCGCTTTGCCGCAAACAGGCGACTCGTTGGTTGATGGTCTGCAGAACGGCGGATTGTACAGAGCTCTCGTCTCCCCGAATCCCATCCGAGGCGATGGAACCTGGATCGACGTCATCGGAGGAACCGTGAGCTCCGAAGCTCTTCGTGTGGAGGTCTTCGATCTCTCAGGACGGCGTGTCTGGGAGGCGGATGTCACAGAGTCCGCGCTGATGTGGTCGGGCGAGGACCGAAGCGGTGAACGGCTGGCGAACGGGGTGTATCTGATGAGCATCCGGGTGCATGTGGCTGAGTCGTGGATTGCCCTCCCGATTGAGAAAGTGGCGATCCTTCGATAACTCTAAGGGGCTAAGGGGTCAAACCGTGGGAACTCCGGATTCCGCGACGTGCGGTCTCCTGGCTCTCACGGTCTCGGTCTGCGCTTGAAGCGTCATGGCTGGTCTGACGGCGCAAGCAACAGCACGTCACGTCCCGCCAGCGACCACGTGTTCTCGTGGCGGATCTCGACGGTGTAGATGTAGGCGCCACGAGCAGCCTCGTGCCCATCGTCGCGGACGGTGTCCCAAACCAGTTCGCGGTCAGATGCTGACGCATCCCAGATGATGTGGCCCGCCATGTCGTAGATTCGAACCCGGATCTCGTCGACCGCAACCAGGCCACCGACGCTGAACAGAACGGGCCGATGCCGCGAAGGGTTTGGCGTGACGTTCAGCTCTGCGCTTCCCGCGGATAGCTGCGGCGGGCCGGGAGGGGTGTATAGAGCCGGCGGAGCGGTCCAGAACAGAGGAGCGGACAGCATCGGCATCTGATGGAGATGAAGAACCACACTCGGTTCGTGGATGTACACCCAGTAGCCGTTCCATGGAAGCAGAGCATCGACCAGGGTGTATGTCCCGTCAGCGGCCGTTCCCACACACAGATTCTCGATGATGCCGCGTCGGGCGGCGTCATCTACATTCCAGGTTTGGCCATCGAACTCCACCCTTGTCTGATCCCAGGCGGCGGGGAACGGGGTCCCGATCAGATGCCACCCCGTTGACAGGAGGTGGATCGAGTAACTGCTCTCCACCGGCAGTCCGATGATGCTGAGAACGATCGGTTCGGGAACGTACATCCAGTATCCCACGCCCAGTGCGAACGAGTCTGCCGCGATGTAATCGCCTCGGTAGCGGAACAGCTGCACTTCGGAGCTCGGGATCCCGTTCAACGTTCCGACGGACGTATCCGCCGGATGGAGGGGGGCGGATACAAGTTGCCATCCGGTCGGGAACCGGCGCGTCACCAAGTGATCGCAGTCTTCTACGGCCACGGTGACCTGGTCCATCAGCGATGCGCCGTAGTCGTCGGTGACGGTCAAGACCAGCACATACCTTCCCGGCAGATCCGGCGAAAAACAGGGGAACTCCGTATCGAACCCCTCGATCGTTGCCAACACGCGGCTGCCGCGCGGCACATCCAAAACGGCACGGCCGTTTTCGTAATGATGGATGGCGAACGTCCAGCTGAAGCGGAGGGTTTCTCGCGGCTGATGCCGGTACATCGGCGAAACGTTCGCCGAGCCGGGGAAGTTCTCGGGCAGATTCTCGTCGGGGTCGTACGAAGCGGAGCCGTCAAGACAGATTCGCTCGCCGACACATCCGACCTGGTCCGGCCCGGCATTGGGGATGGGGTTGTTGTTGTAGCAGCCGCTGGATGTGCCTCCTCCTCCGCCCCCCCCCCAGCCGTCATCGCCCTGAGAACGAAGAGTGTTGGTGAATGCGACCGTCTTGTTCTCTCCTGGGCCGATGCTGACCACTATCCCGGTACTTGCGGTTCCCCCGTCGCTTCCCACGGTGACGAGCGGATTGTAGCCCGGGGGTCCGGCTTCGGCCACGGTGTATGTCCCCGGCGTCAGCTGTGCGTACGTGAACGAACCACCATCGGCAAGCGTCTGCGGATTGGCGCCGTCGAGCGTGATGGTCCAGAGCGAGGCATCGTTCGGAACCACGTCCTTGGTCACCGTGATCGATCCAAACTGATCTTGCTGGCTCTGCTCGTTCGTAAACACAATCAGCGCGGACTGGTTGGCCCCGACGACGATCTCCACCTGGCTATCGCCTGGTTGATATGTATCGTGGAACGAACCGGAACTGCCGAATCGGACCGTGGCATCGCCGCTCTGCTTCGAGATATCGAAGATCGACCAGCCAGCCAAAGCTTGCTCGGTGAACACGTAGGTGCCTGGCGCAACGGAGCCGAAAACTTCCGTGTCACCGCTGCCCAGATCGAACGTGGTCTGTCCTCCGATATCATCGTGGTTGAACGTGAAGAGTTCCGTTGTCGAGGTGAGTGTCACCTTCTGGATCGTGATCGCTCCGGGAAGCTGGCGGTTCCCGAGGTCGACGGCTGGGCTCCCCTCTGCGGACAGCGTCACCTCGACGCATGGCGGGGACGTTCCGGGATCGGTGTTCTGCCATCCGGCCTGAAGCGTCTCGCTGATGTAGTAGGTGCCCGGCGAAAGGCTGGAGAATGTGACGTTCCCGCTTGAATCGGTGGCTGACGACGCGATGGGTGTACCGCTGCATCCGGGAGCGGAATAGAGGTTGATCGTCCAGCCTTCGAGCGAAGGTTCCGTTTCATCGGATCCGTTCCCGTTGATGTCTTCGTACTTGTGAACGGAGATCGAGCCGGGGATCTGCCGGTTGCCGAGCCCGACGGATGGCGAACCTCCCGGCGAGAGTGTCACCTCGACGCACGGAGCGGTCGATCCGGTTCCCGGCTCGGTGTTCTGCCAGCCGGCTTGGAGGGTTTCGCTGACGTAGTAGGTGCCTGGGGTCAGGCTGCTGAAGGTGACATTCCCGGAGGCATCGGTGACGGCGGATGCGATCTCGGTGGTTTGGCAACCGGATTCCGAGTGCAACGTAATCGTCCACCCTTCGAGCGCCGGCTCCGTATCATCGGACCCGTTCCCGTTGAGGTCGTTGTACTTGTGAACGGTGATCGATCCGGGCTGTTCCGCGTTCCCGAACAAGACGTTGCTCTGGGCTCCTTCAGTGATCACCGCGGTTGCACATGGAGGGGTGGTTCCCGGTTGGGTGTTGATCCAACCCGTCGGAAGCTGCTCGGTGACGTAGTACGTGCCCACGGGAAGCTCGAAGCTGATCGTCCCGTCCGCGGCCGTGGTTCCGGAGGCAACCAACGTGTTCGGCCCGTCGCATCCCGTTCCCTGGTACACTTCGATCGTCCATCCGGCAAGCACGGGTTCCAACGAGGGAGACGTGTCCCTCGCGCCGTTTCGGTTGAGATCCTCGTACTTGGTCACCGTGAGCGTGCCTGCATCGATGGAGTTCTCGAAGGTGATCACGGCGAAGTCCGACGCCTCGTCGATGACGATTCGTACGCCGTCGTCACCTCGGCTGGCGTTGAAGCTCGATCGTGTGTAGTTGGTCCCGGAACCGAATGTGACCACTGCCGTCCCGATCACCGAGATGTTCTCCAGGCTCCAGCCCGAAGGAAGGGAGCTCTCGTAGATGATGTAGGTGCCGTCGGCGACATCGCTGAACTCCTGCGTGTTGCCGCCCGTGCCGTCATCGATCAGGGTGAACGCGGACGGAGACAACGTCGCCGAGGAGAAGCCGAACGATGCCGGATAGTCCGGTACAGCATCCTTGATCACGAGGATGTCTCCGCCGGTGAGCGCCGGGAGATCCGGCGTGGTTCCGTTGCATTTCGATCCCGGTCCGTAGTCCGTGCAATCTTCCTCGCAGGTCTGATCGTTGGGCGACCAGGCGATGTAGATATCCGTGACCGAGACACCCGTGCCGCCCAGACAATCCACGTTGGCGATGGTCAGGTCCTGGATTCCTCCGGCGAGGTAGTCGACGGTGTACACGACCGATTCGGTTTGGGGCGTGCCGCCGGTGTCCGTGTATTCCACCGTGCAGCTCAGGACGATGCAATAGGTATTCTGGCGCTTCGCTTGGATCAGCAACTGAACGTCACAACCGCTCGCCGCGTCGGCCAGGTACGCCCCCAGGACCTCCACATCCTTGGCGGTGCAGCCGGTCAAACACTCGGGCCACGTCTGTGCCAGGCCCGCTGCTGCGGTCAGAATGAGCAGGATTGCCAAGGACGCAGCAACAGCCACTCGTCGCAACATCGATCTCTCCTTCCTCCGCTTCCTTTCGCCCAGGAGGTGGGCCGGATGGCGTTCGGAGAAGAGAGACGATGCAGTAGGCCGCCGACCTCGCGGCAAGGTGCTTGTCCCGAAGCCTGTGCGCGTTTCGGACCTGAAACGCGCACGCCTTCGGCGCTCTCGGAAGGGTTCATCGATCGCATTGCATCCACTCCGCTCACCCGATCCCTGTGCCGTCAAACCTTGCGCGGCTTCTATCGTTCCCTGGACGAGTCGATCGACACGGACTGACCCGGCTGTCGATCTCCCGAACCAACACACAGCCTTGCCGTCCGTCCTGGAGGATGCGTCTTGCCTTGGCAGGCCCGTGAAGGGGTGAACCGGAGCCAGGAATCGTCCTGGTCGAGTGGGAGCACGAGGTGAGGGGTAGATGGGTCATCGAAACGAGATGTGAACCAGGGATCTCGCCTTCGAAGATGTCGTTGAGCTTCTGTTGCCGTCGCTTCCACCGTGTCCGTCCCTTCGTCTCTGGGAACCCGGCGACCGGAAGAAGCTGCGGCCCGTGGCTTTGCGTCGCTGTCTTTCGACAGCTTTGCCCTTTTCAGAGAGCATCGCAATCATCCGTAGCGAATCGGCGCTACAACTACAGTGACTATAGGATCAAACACAGGAATGATCAATGGGCAGTTGTCTCACGTTTCGAACGCAACATCCCGGAGATCGCGGGAAACGCGAGAAGCGACGCGTCGCGCTTTGCCGACTCTCACGGGGTCCAATGTCGCCTTGTCGGACGCTTCGGGCGCAGGTGGATCAGACTCCACGTGGAGCGAGCACCAGCACATCTTTGTCAACGACAGACCACGCACTGTCGGAGAGAACCTCGATGACGTAGATGTACGCCCCTCGCGCTGCCTCGCGCCCATCCGAACGGACGCCGTCCCACACGATCTCCTGGCCCGATGTCGTGTCTTCCCACACGCGATGGCCGGCCGGGTCGAAGACCTGCACGCGCATCCCGTCGACCATGACGAGTCCGTCCACGAGGAACACAATCGGTTCGAAGCGCGCTGGATTGGGGGAGACGGTGACCAGGGAGTTCAACACGGAAAGGCGTGGAGCACTGGGAGGATCGAACCCCGCGGGCGGAGCGGTCCAGAACAAGACGGGAGGTGTCTCCGCCGTCTCGGAGAAGTGCAGGAGAACATCGTCCACGTGAGCGTAGACCCAGTATCCGTTCCAGGGCAGGAGAACCTCCACTTGGGTATAGCTTCCGTCGGGAGCCGTGCCGATGGCGAAGTTCTCGAAGATCCCCCGCCGCGCCGCCTCAGTCGTGTGCCAGGTGAACCCGGCGTGCTCGATGATCGTATCCTCCCACCGTGCCGCAAATGGAGTGCCGATCAGATGCCAGCCGGAGGTAGGCAGGTGGAAGGTGAAAGCATCGGCGATGGATAGACCGGATACATGAAGATCAAGCGGACTGCGTGTGTACATCCAGTATCCGTCGCCGGTTTGCAGCGCATCACGCAAGACGTAGGCGCCGGCGTATCCGAAGATCCTCGCATCAGCCGCTCCCCCGCCGCCGGCGGGCTGCGACTCGAGTTCCGTCTCCGCAGGCAGCACGGGAATCGAGACCAAGTGCCATCCGCTCGAGAAGCGTCTCGTCTCAGCAGTGTCTGGGAGGCCCGCGGTGACGCAGATCTCATCCATGACCGATGCGCCGTATTCATCGGTCACCGTGAGCACCAGCACGTACTGCCCAGGCAGGTCGGGCACGAAGCTAGGAAACTCGGTGTCGAAGTCCTGGATGCTTCGAAGTACGGAGCTCCCGCCCGGGATACACAGGACGCATCGGCCGCACTCAAAATGATGCGTGGCGAACGTCCAATGGAACTGCAGAGTCTCCCGCGGCTGGTGACGGTACATCGGGGAGATGTTGGCCGATCCCGGGAAGTGTGCCGGCAGATCCTCATCCGGATCGTACGAAGCCGATCCGTCCAGGGTGATCCGTTCACCGACGACCCCAAGGCGGTTCGGTCCGGCGTTGGTGATCGGGTTGTTGTTGTAGCACCCTGTCGACGGAGTTCCGCCGGGGATGCGGCGGGAGTTCATGAAGTCGACGGTCTTGTGCTCACCGGGCAACAGGCTGATGGTGATGCTGGTGGCGGCGATGCCACCGTCGGCTCCTGCGGTGACCAACGCAGAGTAGCCGCCGGGACCGTCCTCGGTCACGGTGTAGATGCCGGGCTCCAGCGGCGCGTACGTGTGGGCTCCACCATCGACAAGGGTTTGGGGGTCCTCTCCATTGACCGTCATCGTCCACTCGGAGCCATCGTCCGGTTTCACCTCCTTGCTGACGGTGATCGATCCGAACCAGTCCTCCGGATCGATCGGGAGGATCTCGATCCGCTGCTCGCAAGAGGAGGTGTTCCCGCAGATGTCGGTAGCCGTCCACGTGATGATTGTGGCTCCACAGAGGTAAGGATCGTTCGGTGGCTTGCCGTCGCTTCTCGTGCCGGTGATGACGATCTGCTCATCGGGCGTGCACAGATCGGTCGCCGTTGCCTGGCCAGGATCAACCACGGCTTGACAGGGATCGAACACATCGCTCTGCCGCTGGATCAGCCCGGAGCAGGTGATCTCGGGGGGCGTCAGATCAACGACATCCCGGGTCCACACCACAGGGGAAGCAGCGTTCCCCGAGCAATCGGTGGCATGGATCGTCACTTGAACCGTCGCCGCGCATCCGGATCCTGTGAGAGTGACCAGCACACTGCCGTTGACGGTGACTCTTTCTCCTTCCGGCGGATGAGCACCGTGGGTCTTGGTGACCGTGAGGTTGCTCAACGAGCCATTCCCCGTGATCTCAACGACGTCCACGGTGACGCTTTCCGTCTGGATGCAGCAGTTGTCGGTGATCGTTGCTTGGAAGGTGACCGTTGCTTGGCAGTTCCCGTTGACGGCGCCACCGCCCGAGAGATCCAAGGGGCGAAGGCGAGGTTCCACACGAATTGCCGGAGGTCGTATGTCGGCTGTGGCGGGCACGGCAGGCGTCGGTGTCTCAGCACAGGCGCAGGCGGCGGCGATTGCCAAGAACGTGATCGCAATGACGAGAACCTTGCACCGGCCCATCGATTTTCTCCCTTGCATCCGAGGCACTGGCAACATGTCACATCACCCCCCGGTTCACAGAGACCCACGGCAACATCGGGGTCCTCGCGTACGCGTTCAGGAACGACTTGGTCCACCAGCTGATCACCGGCGGCTCACAATCGCGGACTTCGATTGTTTGGACGCACGACACGCTGTTGCTGCAGTCGTCGGTGGCCGTCCACGTGATGGTGGTCGTTCCACAGGGATAGCGAGCCGTCAACAACAGACCGTCGCTGCGCGTTCCGGTGATCGTCAGGTCGGTGTCGCAGTTGTCACTTGCGGATGGAGCGCCGGGATCTACGACTGCCGAGCAGTAGCCTTCCTCATTGCACACGCTGATATTGGGCGGACACGTGGTGATCACCGGATCGGTCGTGTCATCGACGGTGATCGTCTGCTGGCAGGTGATGTCGTTGTCGCAGTCGTCGGTGACCGTCCAC
>RXOA01000035.1 GCA_003979035.1 Candidatus Bipolaricaulota bacterium | reverse complement strand
GAGGACAGCGTGAACGAACGCGTTTCCAGTCACGAAAGGGTGGCGCGCGGCTGCAAGGTGCTCCAATTGGCGGCGATCGCCGACACGTTGGAGCGGTTTGTTGTCCCCCTTGCAGACGCTCTTCAGAAGGACGGTTACGAAATTCACTTCGCCTGCTCTCCCGGCGGGCGTCCGCTTGAGGACGCGGGATTCCCCGTGCATCGCGTGGGGATTCCCCGGTCGCTCGCTCCGATCCGGCTGTTGCGCTCGCTGTTGGCGCTTCGTCGGTTGATGAGGGAAGAGCGGTTCGACATTGTCCATGTGCACACGCCGGTGGCGTCCGCGCTGGGTCGGGTCGCCGCGAAGCTGAGCGGCGTGCCGCTGATCCTGTATACCGTGCACGGGTTCTACTTTCACGAGCGGATGGCCCGCTGGAAGCGCTGCATTCTTGTCGCTGCCGAGCGCTTTCTCGGGCGGCGCTGCACGTCGAAGCTTCTGTGCGTGAGCGGCGAAGATGCCGGGACGGCGGTTCGGGAACGGATTGCGAGGCCGGAAGACGTTGTTGATCTCCACAGCGTGGGTGTGGACACGGACCGGTTTGAACCCCATGACGCGATCGCGGATGAGCGGCTGCGCCGGTGGTCGGCGTTGGGTGTTGCGAACCTTGAGGCGGGCGGCGGTGCAAAGATCATCGGATTTGTGGGGCGTCTTGTGCGGGAGAAGGGACTGCTCGACCTCATCCAGGCGATGAAGCACGTGACATCGGAACATCCCCAGGCCCATCTTGTCGTAGTCGGGGGCGAGGACCGGACGGGTCGCGATCGCGAGACGCCGAGGATCGCCCGCGATCTGATTGCGCGGGAGAACCTCGGCGACAGCATCCGATTTCTTGGTGTGCGAGACGATGTGCCCGAGCTGTTGCCGCTGCTGGATGTGTTCGTGCTTCCTTCGTACCGCGAAGGGATGCCGCGAAGCATCCTGGAGGCGATGGCGTGCGGTGTTCCCGTGGTGGCGACCGATATTCGCGGATGCCGGGAGGAAGTCGTTGACAGCGAAACGGGACGGCTTGTGCCGCCCGGCGACGTGCAAGCCCTCTCGCAGGCAATTCGGGAGCTTCTCGATCATCCGGAGCGCGCACGATGGATGGGGGCGGCAGGGCGGCGGCGTGTGGAACAAGCGTTCGATGAACGCGACGTGATCGCCCGCCATGTCGCGTGGTACGCTGAATGGACGCAAGGGATGGTGAGACGATGCGGATCGTGATCACGGGAGGGGCCGGGTTCATCGGGTCTCATCTCGCCGATGCCTGTTTGGCCGAGGGACACGATGTGTTGATCGTGGATGATCTATCCCACGGCAAACGGGAGCATATCCCCGATGCGGCGCGGTTTGAGCGGGTTGACGTGCGCGATCAGGGCGGGGTGCGGCGAATCTTCGCATCGTTTCGGCCGCAGATCGTCAGCCACCAGGCGGCGCAGGCCGATCTACGCGTGTCCCTCGAAGATCCACGGGCCGACGCGGAGATCAACCTTCTCGGAGCCGTGGTGGTGCTCGAAGAGGCGGCGCGAGCCAACGCGTGTGCTGTGATCCTTGCCTCCTCCGGCGGGGCGATCTACGGCGAGACCCCGCTTCCGGCAACCGAGACCGCGCCCAAGGCGCCGCTCTCTCCTTATGGCGCGGCGAAGATCGCGACCGAGCAGTATCTCTACTCCTATGTCGCGACGGGACGCCTCGCGGGCTGCGCCTTACGGTACGGCAATGTCTACGGTCCCCGCCAGGATCCGAGCGGGGAGGCGGGGGTCGTCGCCATTTTTTCCGGGCGGCTGGCAAGGCAAGAGACCTGCACCATTTTCGGAGATGGCGGCCAGCTCAGGGATTTTACCCATGTGTCGGATGTGGTTCGCGCCCACGCCGCCGCCATCGACTGGGTGTGTTCGCCTCAATCCGCCCCGGCCTCTGTGGATGACCTCGCGTTCAATGTGGCAACCGGTTGTTCGACGTCGATTCTTGAGCTCTACACCACGATGGCGCAAGCACGTTCGGTTGAGCTTCCGCCGGCGATGGCCCCGGCGCGTCATGGGGAGTTGTATGAGAGCCGGCTCGACCCGACCAAGAGCAGAGCGCACCTTGGATGCAGCGCTTCCGTTGCTTTGCGTGATGGTGTGTTGACTGTCTTGGATTGGGTGGAAGCCCACGGCGCCGACGGGGCTTGATCGACCGGATACAATGCACGCCGGCAAGGGTTGCCGTAGGATCTAGGGGAACCTATCCGTTCCATCAAGGCAGAGCGGCGAAGGAGGACGCCAGGTGAGGCCTCTACAAAGGACGATCAAACGGTGCATGGATATCGTCTTCTCCAGCGTCATGCTTCTGCTTCTGCTGATCCCATTCGTGCTGATCGCTGCGGCGATCAAACTGGACGACGGCGGATCGGTCTTCTTCCGTCAGGAACGGATCGGCAAGAGCGGTGTGCCGTTCCGCGTGTGGAAGTTCCGCACGATGGTCGAGAACGCGGAGAGCCACGCGCTTGGGGTTCTCACGACAGCGGCGGATCCGCGTATCACACGACTGGGACGGATTCTTCGACGATTGGGGTTCGATGAGTTGCTTCAGTTGGTCAACGTCCTTGCCGGGCAGATGAGCTTGGTCGGGCCTCGGCCCACGGTGGCGCGGCAAGTGAAGCGCTACACGGCGCACCAGCGCAGGAGGCTGGAGGTGAAGCCGGGCCTTACCGGCTGGGCGCTGATCCATGGCCGAAACGCCCTTACGTGGCCGGAGAAGATCGAATTGGACGTTTGGTATGTTGAGCATCAGAGCCTCTGGATCGATCTCAGAGTGCTGCTCACCACGCCGCGGGTCGTTCTGTCCGGGAAGGGCTTGTATCTGGAGAAGACCGACGAAATTCTGTCAGGTGACGAAACGGGGAGGTAGGGCGCGTGCGGATCATCCTTCTCGGGCACAACAAGTGGGCATGTCTCACACTGCGGGCGCTGCTCGAAAACGGGCACGAGGTGGCGGCCGTTGTCGCGGAAACGGACGCCTACGATCAGCGGGAAGCCAGCGTGTACGAACGTTTTTCGGAGTTTGGCGCGTACGAATCCCTGAAGGATGCCGCAGACCATCTTGGCATCACAGTGCACCAGCCGCAAGACGTCAATGATCGAGCATTCATCGACACCCTTCAGGCTGCCCGTCCAGATCTTCTGATCTGCGTTTCGTACCACGCGATTTTCCGAAGAGCATTCCTTGAGGCATTCCCGGAGAGATTGATCAACGCTCACCTCGCGCCCCTTCCCCACTACCGGGGGCGCGCTCCGATCAACTGGGCGATCATCAACGGAGAGGATCACACCGCTGTCACGGTCCACTTCATCGATGCCGGCATCGACACAGGACCGATCCTTGTGCAAAGGAGGGTCCCGATTCACGAAAACGACCGCGCGATTGATGTTCTTCTCCGGGCGCTGCCGGTCTTTCCCGCGGCCGTCCTCGACGCTGTCGAGCAGCTGGCACAAGGAACGTCGAACCCAGTGCGCCAAGATCCGGCGGACGGAAGTTACTTTCCGCGACGCACCCCCGAGGACGGGCTCGTCGATTGGGCGTCCGAGCGAGCACTGGACATCCACCGCAAGATCCGTGCGCTTGCTGATCCCTATCCGTGCGCGTACGCGTACTGGGGACACCGGAAGGTCGTATTTTTGGCATCGCGCGGGCCGGAGAATCGTCCCCGAATCACCCCGGTCGGGGGGCTTGTATTCGCGAAGGGAAGAGACGGAGAAATCCACGTGTCGACATCTGACGGCTACCTGGCCATCCGGCGCGTCCGTATCGGATCTGAAGAAGGAGCCGCTTCGGAGCTCATTCCATTGGGCGTTCGATTTCGGCCCGTGCCGACGGGCGGAAGGGGCGGGAGGTAACGTTGGTGCAGTATCCCGAGCCGCAGGACACGGACCGAGCTGTGCACCGTGCGGATGCCGACACCTTGCTGTGCGTCGCCGTGACCGGAGTCGGTGGCGGTGTGGGACAGGCGATTCTGCGAGCTTTGCGGCGCTCGACGCTGGTGCAGCGGGTTGTCGGCTTCGACATGAATGCTCGGGGAGCGGGACTCTATCAGGCAGATGTCGGCTATCGTCTGCCGCTGTGCTCGGATCCTGGCTATGTCGACCGCCTTGTCGACATCTTGGTCAAGGAGCACGTCTCTGTACTGATCCCCGGGTCCGATCCCGAGCTATCCGTATTGGCGAGAGCCCGTTCCGGCATCGAAGAGGCCGGGATCAAGGTCATGGTAGGGAGCCCTGAGACCGTTGGAATCTGCCGCGACAAGCAGCGTTGCTCGGAATTCTTCCGCGAACGGGGGTTTCCCTTTGTGCACACGGTTCCCATTTCCGATGCGGTCCGCCTTGCAGACGAGGTCGGCTATCCGCTGGTCGTGAAACCAGCTGATGGATCCGCATCACGCGGCGTCGCGGTGGTGTTTGGCCCGAAGGAGCTTGGGCCCCATCTCGCTCGGCCGGGATATATCGCCCAGGAAGCGGCCTTCCCGGAGTCCTGGACCCGTTCGAAGAGCGGGCTGAACGAAGAAACCGTCTGTCCGGGCGGCAGGCTTCGTCAGGAAGAGGAAATCTCGATTCAGGTGGTCCACGATCATTTGGGTGAGTATCTGGGCGCCTTTGCCAGCGTCAACAGGCTGCAAGGCGGCGTGCCGCTGTTCGTAGATCCGACGTCGCTCCCGGACGTCGAATCCGTTGTCGAGAAGATGGGATCCGCTCTTCGCGACCAAGGCCTGATTGGCCCCTGCAACTTCCAGGCGCGGCTCACGTCCGAGGGGCCGAGAGTGTTCGAGATCAACCCTCGCTTCACGGGGATCACGGGTGTCCGCGCAGCGATGGGGTTCAATGCCGTGGATGCCGTGATACGGCGCATCTTCCTTTCCGAATCTGCGGACAGCGTGCGCAAGAGGCTCTCCCAACCCACAGACCGAGTTGCGGCCCGATACGTGGACGAGATGCTCATTGCACGCGACCGCTTGGAAGTGATGGGCCCATGAAGATCGTCCTCACCGGCGCAACCGGGTTTCTCGGTGCGGAAGTTCTTGCGGAGTTGTTGCGGTTCGAGTCGATTCGTGTGACCGCGTGCGGCAGAGATCGGGAGCGGCTTGCCGCTCTGGAAGACAGGTTCGCTCATCGCGCGGAGAAGCTGAGCCTGCAGCAAAGCGATTTGCAGGATCCCTCACCGGTTCAGGGTCACGTGGACGTCATTGTTCATGCGGCGGCGGTGCGCGCTCCCGCCTGCACCCATCCGGACACGCTTGTCGACACGAACGTCGAAGGCACAAGACGGCTCCTTGAATGGGGGCGAGACGCAGGATGCGCACGGTTTGTCTTCGTCTCCACGCAAGCGGTTTACGGGACAGAAGGCGCCCCCTGGTCCGAAAGTTCGCCTGTGTGTCCGGTGACGCCTTACGCGATCAGCAAACGGGACGCCGAGGAGTTGGTCCTTGGAACGGAAGGCCTGGAGTCCGTGGTCCTTCGGCTTGCGCGTTTGTATGGTGTCGCCCCCGGCGTGCGGTGGAGCGAGCTTCCGGGACGGGTTGCGCAGGCCGTTGGACGGGGAGAGCCCTTGGTGGTGTACGGGACAGGGGAACAGCGTTTCGATCTCCTGCATGTCCGCGATGCGGTTCGTGCAGTCTCTAGTGCTGCACTTCGCCCCCTGCCTACAGACAAGATCATCTACAACGTGGGTGGGGGGAGAAGCCACTCCATCAATGAGTTCTATCAGCAGGTCGCAGAGCTTGCACAGGCGTATGGTCTTCCACCGGCTGTAATCCGTCGCGATTCGGCACATCCGGATGGGGCCCACCGCCATCTCGAACTGAACGTAGAGAAGATCCGGCGCGAACTCGGGTGGACACCGGGGTTTTCCTTGCGGGAGGGGATCGAAGAGTATATCTCTTATGTTGCCCAAAAAAGGTTGATGTAGAGATCGAGCGTCTTGGTCGAACGGGATGCAGTAAAATGTGACTGTGATCGAGTTCTATTGAGTGTTTCCGTACGGGGCGAAGTGCCTGGAAGCTTGTGTGTCGACGAAGGGATGCGATGAAATACCCTGAGATTCCGTTGGCCATGCCCGACATCCGCGAGTCGGATCTCGCGGCGGTGGAAGCGGTGTTGCGTTCCGGCCGCCTTGCGCTTGGGCCGCGGACGAAGGCGTTCGAGCAAGCGCTGGCCGACCACGCGGGCGTGAAATACGCCGTGGCCGTGAACAGCGGCACCAGCGCGCTTCACCTGGTCGTCCGCGGATTGGGAATCGGACCCGGCGATGAAGTGATCACCACGCCGTTCTCGTT
>RXOA01000141.1 GCA_003979035.1 Candidatus Bipolaricaulota bacterium | reverse complement strand
TCTGCTCGCCGGCGCCGTCGTCGGATCGTGTGCGCATCTTGCGCCGATCGAGACACTTCGCGGCCTGCTCGGCGGCGTCGGAGGGGCCCACGATGCCTATCTGCTCCTGCGCGGACTGAAGACCCTTGAGCTGCGTGTGCGGCGTCAGAATGCTACGGGGCAGCGGATCGCCGAGTTTCTCCACCGTCATCCCCATGTCGCCGTCGTTCACTACCCCGGGCTTGACTCCCATCCCGATCATGTGGTTGCAGCGCGACAGATGACGGGATTCGGCGGGGTGGTCAGCTTTGAAGTGGACGGGGATCGCGATCGCACGAGCCAGGTCATCGATGCGCTGCAGATTGCCTACATCGGGCCGACACTGGGTGGTGTCGAGTCGATCGCTCAACAGCAGTCGATGTTCATCGCCCTCGACACGAACAAGCGGGCGGCCTACGGGATTTCGGATTCCCTCATTCGCTACGCGGCCGGCATCGAAGATCCCGACGACCTGATCGCCGATCTGGACCAGGCGCTGCAGGCCGCCTTTCCCGGAGGTGATCGCCGATGATCGTCGACAAGTTTGGCGGCACGTCGCTCGCGAATGCGGAAAGGATCGCATCGGTCGCCGGGATCATCGCATCGAGTCGGGGCGGCGCACAGGCGGTCGTCGTCTCGGCGCTCGCCGGCGCGACGGATCACCTGATCGCCGCCGCCAGAGCCGCAGCCGGCGGCCAGACGGCGGAGTACGAAGCCGGGAGGCGCTGGCTCTGCGACACGCATCACCGCGTGGTCGACGAACTGCTCGCGACATCGCCCGAACGAACAAGGATCCGTGCCTCGATTGACAGGCAGCTTGATCGACTGCAGCGCTTGCTGGACAGCATCGCCGTGCTCGGCGAGCTCACGGCGCGGGGACACGACGCGGTCGCATCCGTCGGGGAGAAGCTTTCGGCGACCGTGGTTGCCGCCGTTCTTCGTCACCGTAGGATGGAGGCGCAATCGATTTGCGGTACGGAGCTGATCATCACCGACGACGTGTTCGGCTCGGCATCGCCGCGGATGGAGGTGACGCGGAATCGGATCGCTGAGCGGGTTCGACCGCTCTTGGATCAGGGGGTCGTACCCGTGATCTGCGGATACACCGGCGCTACCGAGGCCGGCGCCCCGACGACGCTGGGGCGTAGCGGCAGCGACTTCTCCGCGGCGATTATCGCCGCCTGCCTCGAGAGCGATGCGCTTCGCATTTGGACGGATGTTGACGGCATCCTGACCGCCGATCCGAATGTGGTCCCCGACGCACGTGTCCTGCGGGAACTGTCGTACGCCGAGGCGGCGCGGTTGGCCTGCTTCGGTGCGGAGGTCCTCCACCCGCGCACGATCGGACCGGTGATCCAGCATGGCATTCCGCTGACGATTCGGAACAGCTTCAACCCCGACGATCCCGGCACGCGCATTGTCCAATCCCCGACGTCCGATCGGCGATTGTGGCCGGCGATCGTATCCGCCACGGGCTTGCAGCTTCTTCGGTTGCGCAGCGGCAACGGGTCGTGGCAGCTACGATCGGCAACCGACGCGCTGGCTCGCCTCGGCGGGGCGGGGATCGAAGTGCGGATGTTCAGTCAGTCGCTCTCCGAGCAAGGGCTGAGCCTTGTCGTAGGAGAGCAAGACGGTGCGCACAGTGCGCAACTCCTCTCACGCAGTCTGTCGGCGGCACATCCCAAATCGTTGCATGAGCGTGTGTTGGACATGATCGAGGATGTGGCCACCGTGTCCGTCATCGGACTGCCAAGCGACCGCCCCGACCGGATCGCGTCCCGTGCGTTCGCTGCGCTCGGGAAACACCGGGTGCGGGTCGTCGCCGTCGCGCAAGCCGCGACCGAAGACAGCGTCACATTCTGCATTCCTGCCCGCGAGGCCGGCGAGACCGTCCGATTCCTGCACGAGGAACTTGGACTGGGAAACGGCAACGGAGGAGGAGGCGACTGTGCTGGCAAAGGATAACTGGCGGCGGTCGATCCGCCCGCGAATCGCCGAAGCGCAGCGCCGGCTGCTGGCAATCCCCACCGAGGAACTGGCTCGCTGCAGTGGGTTTGTCCTGCGCAGGAGCCAACTCGAAGCTTGCTTGTTCGACATGCCGATCGCTGTCAGCCTCCCCGACTTTGTGGCGCACGGCGTTGACGGACCCGTGGTCCCGGAGGAAACGCAGATCTTGGTGCTTGACTATCTGCTCGGCGCGGACGGCACCCCGCCCGGCGGCGCGTTCTACGCCAAGGTGTTTCGCAGCTACTCCTCCGCGGCGCTGATCCGCCGACTGGACGGCGATGCGGCGGCGTTCCATCACGCGGCTGGGGAGCTTGGTGGTGAGCCGTTGTCTCTGGGAGACGTGAGTTTTTCGTTTCGTGCCCTTCCCCACCTTGCCCTGGCCGTCGTCTGGTGGAACGGGGACGGCGAGTTCCCGGCCGAGGCAACCGTGTTGTTCGATCAGTCGGGTTCGCGGGCCCTGCCGATCGACGGGATGGCAGCGATGGGAAGGATCCTGTGCTCGGAGCTTGTCCGCCACGCGGCGTCCGGCCGGGAGCAAGTGCCGCGTACAATAGGCTGTTCCCGCACCAGCCGACGGCACAGGGCGAGCGCTCGAAGCTCGAAGCTCGATAAGGAGTAGACGATGTCGAACATCATCGCCGATCTGGCGATTCGAGGAGCCCGCGATTGGGTCGATCGGGCCCGTCAGGCGCTCACAACAGCCACTGCCCAACAGG
Organism: Candidatus Bipolaricaulota bacterium; assembly: GCA_003979035.1. GTDB lineage: Bacteria > Bipolaricaulota > Bipolaricaulia > UBA7950 > UBA9294 > RXOA01. Next base: position 9,098 of record RXOA01000141.1, on the reverse strand, counting down.
GGCAGGCCCACGCTCTCGGCTTTCCAGATACAGCCTATGCCCTGCCGTTGACGCTGGCCCTGACGGGGTTGAGCGTCGACTCCCTCGGCACGGCAAACGACGCACTGGAAGCGGCCGAGCGGCTGCTTCCGACCGCCGACATCGGGGACAACCTAGCTCCCGTTCTCGACGCAGGAAGAGCCGCCCTCATCGCTGAGGAGCTGCTCGAGGCCCTCGAAATCTGCAATCCTGATCAAGCGAAGCGCTCAAGTTGCGGGTTTCCCGGCGATGCCGCCTTGCGCTCGCAGGGCATCAAGCTTGTGGATGGTCGCATGCCCGGTGTCGCCGCCTGTGTCGGTGCCCCGCCCACTCGTGAGGCCGCCGTGAGCATCGCCCGTGAACTCCAGCAGCGAAGCATTCTCGCCTTTCTCGCGTCGAGCACCGAGGGCCGGTCGATGACGCAGCAGTTGGCGACCGAAGGGGTCGAGACGACCTGGGACACGTTCCTCGTACCTCTTGGAGAGCGAGCTTCAGCGGCGGTGCATGCCCTCGGGTTTGCGGCACGGGCGGCGATGATGTTCGGCGGCATCAAGCCGGACAGCGCCGATGCCACGCAGCGGATTCTCGACTACTGCAAAGAACGGGTGTACGCCTTTGTGCTCGCCCTCGGCTCGGACGATCTGAGCACAGAAGACGGATTGGGTCAGGCGTGTGAGAAACTGGCGACAGCCGCCGGCGCCCTCAACTTCGGGTTCCCGACGATTACGGACGCAGACATCCCGCAGATCCTCGAACACGGCATCTGCAAATACGAAGCCGTGGTCAGCGGCGTTCCCCTCGATCGGATCGTCCAACGGGCCATCGAAGTGCGCGGTCTGAAGCTGGAGGTCACGGAGATCCCCATTCCCGTCGCCTACGGCGCAGGATTTGAGGGCGAGCGCGTGCGCAAGGCGCAAATGCACGTCGAGTTCGGCGGCAATCGAACCGATGCCTTCGAGCTGCTACGCGGAAAGCCGATGGACGCGGTCGTCGATGGACACATCGAGCTTATCGGCCCCGATATCGACGCCATCCCTCCAGGCGAGGCCCTGCCATTCGGCGTGCTCGTCGATGTGGCGGGCCGCGAGTTCAAGGAAGCGTTCGAGAGCGTGCTCGAACGGCGCATTCACGAGTTTGCTTCGTGGGCCAACGGCGTGTTTCACATGGGCCAGCGCGGAACGGTGTGGGCGCGAATCAGCCACGAGGCGTTCGCCAGTGGATTCAGACTCCGACACTACGGCGAGCTGCTCATCGCCAAGCTGCGCAATGAATTTGGCGCCATTGTCGACAAGATTCAGGTGACGATCCTCACCGAGCCCGACGCCGTGGCTTCACGTCTTGCCGAGGCCAAGGCCGTGTATCAGGAACGCGATGAGCGGATCCAAGGCATGCTGGATGAAGACACGGACACGTACTACTCGTGTACGCTGTGCCAGTCGTATGCGCCGGATCACGTGTGCATCGTCACCCCCGAGCGCCCCGGACTCTGCGGCGCCTACACCTGGCTCGATTGCGCCGCCAGTTACGAGATGAACCCGCACGGCCCCAACCAACCCGTGCCCAAAGGGCGGACGCTCGACGCAGTGAAGGGCCAGTGGGCCGGTGTCAACGACTTCCTTGCCGCCGCCTCGAACGGCGCGCTACGGCGGTTCAATGCCTATTCGATCATCGACGATCCGATGACGAGCTGCGGCTGTTTCGAGTGCATTGCTGCCATCGTGCCCGAAGCCAACGGCGTGATGATCGTCGATCGCGAATTTGCCGGGATGACGCCGATCGGGATGACGTTTTCGACGATGGCCGGCGAAATTGGCGGCGGCATTCAAACCCCGGGGTTCCTCGGTGTCGGAAGACTGTACATCGGGAGCAAGAAGTTCATCTCGGCCGAGGGTGGGCTGAAGCGCGTTGTGTGGATGCCGGCTGCGCTGAAAGAAGACTTGCGCGTCAGGTTGCAGGAACGCGCCAACGATGCGGGTATGCCCGATCTGCTTGACCGCATCGCCACGGAACGGGAAGCCGCCACAACCGACGAATTGGTGAGCTTCCTTGAGTCCGTCAGGCATCCGGCGCTGACGATGGCGTCGCTGTTTTAGGAGACCCCGATGGCCAAGCTGAGCGGAATTGAAGTCTACAAGAACCTGCCGCGCACCAATTGCGGCGACTGCGGCCTGCCCACCTGCATGGCGTTTGCCATGCAGGTGGCCTCCAAGAAACGGGCGCTCGATGGGTGCCCGCATGTGTCAGACGAAGCGCGCGCGGCTTTGGGCGACGCCCAGGTTCCGCCGATGGCCACGCTGTCTCTCGGATCGGGCGATCGCGTCCTGACGATCGGTGGCGAGACGGTCATGCACCGCCATGAAGAGCGCTTCCAGCATCCGCCGATCCTTGCCGTCGGCCTTTCGGCGGCGCTCGGGGATGCGGAATTTGCCGAACGGCTCGACGCGATCGAGGCGCTAACGTTCGAACGCGTGGGCAGGACCATCGGCGTCGATGCCATTGCCATCCGTCACGACGGCGTCGATGTGGACCGGTACGGTGCAGTGGTCACGCGGATTGCCGCGGCCACCGATCGTGTGCTGCTGCTTCTGTGCGACGATCCTCACGTGCTCGCGCCCGCCGTGGCCGCCGTCGCCGATCGCAAGCCGCTTCTTGTCGCAGCCACGGAAGCCAATGCCGACGCGATGGCTTCCGTGGCTTGTCAGTACGGTCTGCCTCTCGTGCTGAAGGCTTCCGGAATCGATCGTACGGCGGCGCTGTCCGAACGCATCGCCGCGGCTGGAGTCCGAGGCCTGTTGCTCGATCCGAGCCCCAGCCACGTCGCTGACGCCGTGGGGGTGATGATCCAGTTGCGACGTCTGGCCTTGGAGCAGCGCGTTCGCAGCCTGGGCTTCCCGACCTATGTCGATGTCGGCGGCCTTGTCGACGCCACGCTCGACCTCGATCTCGATGCGGATGCCAGGGCAACGGCGGAAATGATGGCCGGATTGTCGTTTGTCATGCGCTATGCGGGCGTGATGGTGCTTGACACGATCGAACCTTGGGCCGTCCATCCCATCGTCACTGCCCGGCAAGACGTGTACACCGATCCGCAGGTGCCCAACGAAGTGGAAGCGAAGCTGTACGAGATCGGGCATCCGGGACCGGAGGCCCCCGTTCTTGTCACGACGAACTTCGCCCTCACCTACTTCACGGTCGCCGGTGAAGTGGCCAACAGCAAAGTGCCGTGCTTCATCTGCGTCGTCGACACAGAAGGCATGGGGGTTCTCAATGCTTATGCCGACGACCGTCTGACGGTCGACCGGGTGGTGGCCGTGGTCCGCGAGCAGGGGGCGATGGATCGCGTCAACCACAGCCGGTTGATCATCCCCGGATTGGTGGCTCGCATGCGCATGGGAATTGAGGAAGTCTCTGGGTGGCAGGTCATCGTCGGCCCCGATAGCGCGGCCGGCATTCCCCATTTCCTCCACACGGTGCAGTCGCAGTACCAGGCCGAGGCCGACACGGAGGCCGCCGGATGACCGAGGTTCGCGTGACGTTCCTTCCCGAGAACCGGACCATCGACGTTCCCGTGGGAACGACGATCGCCGATGCCGCGCGGCGAGCAGGCGTTGCCATCATCGCCCCCTGCGCCGGCGCGGGCACATGCGGCCGATGCCGCGTGCTGCTGGCGGATCGGGGATCCGTCCTTGCTTGCCAGCACCGCATCGAGGAAGACGTGACTGTGGAGATCCCCGCCCCGTCGCGGCCCGGCAGCCTGACCGTGCATCTTTCGTCAGCTCCCGAAGACCCTTCTACCACGGACGCGCTTGCGCCACTCGGACGGGAGCAAGACGGCGATGCTTGGGGCGGAGACCACTACGGCCTTGCCCTCGACATCGGCAGCTCAACGCTGGCCGCCGAGCTAGTGGATCTGACCACCGGACGCGTGCTGCTGTGTGCCGGACGTGCCAACAGCCAGGCCGCCTTTGGCGCCGAGGTCACACGGCGCATCGAACACGTTGAAGACCACGGCCCCGACGATCTGGCCGACGCGGTGACAAGTGACATCGGTGCGTTGCTCGCCGAGCTGATCCGGGCATGCGAAGGCGATGACGGTTCCCTGGACGCGATCGTCGTCGCGGGCAACACAGCGATGGGGCACTTCCTCCATCGCTACGATCCGTCGTGCATCCGTCGCCCGCCCCATTGCCCCCTGGTGGCCGCGCCGCCTGTGGTCCAGGCCCGCGCGTTGGGAATCGAATGGCCGACCGATCCGCAGGTGTATACGGTGCCGTCCATCGGCGGCTGGGTGGGAGGCGACATCACCGCCGGCATCCTGGCCACGAACCTCCACAAGAGCGACGCCCTGACGATGATGATCGACATCGGCACCAACGGAGAGATCGTCCTTGGAAACGGCGAATGGATGGTGGCGTGCGCCGCATCGGCCGGTCCGGCGTTCGAGGGCTGCGGCATTTCCTGCGGCGCAAGCGCCACACCGGGAGCCATCGACCGCCTCGCTGTGAGTGAGGACGGGACCATCGCCTGGCACACGATCGATGGCGCTCCGCCGCACGGCGTGTGCGGATCGGGCCTCGTTTCCGCGGTGGCGAGCCTGTTCCGTGCCGGACGGCTTGACCGCGCCGGGCAGGTGCTCGCACCCGACCTGAGCCTCGACGAGCCCGGCATCGTGCTCGTTCCCGCCGCGGCCTCGGCGGCGCACCGGCCCATTGCCCTGCTGCAACGCGACATCGACAGCGCGATCCTCGCCAAGGCGGCGCTGTTTGCCGGCGCGCAATCGTTGCTGCAGGCAGCGGACTTGGCCGTGGGCGATATCGATCGGCTTATCGTCTGTGGTGGGTTCGGCAGCGTGCTCGATATGGAAGACGCCGTCACCCTCGGCCTGATTCCCGATGCTCCGCGCGAGAAGATCTCGTTTGCCGGCAACACCGCCCTGCGGGGCGCACGAACCGCCCTGCTCGATCGTGCCGCTTGGGATGAGGCACGCGGCATTGCCGCCAAGACCGGGTGCATCGAGCTGATCGACGACCCCGACTACTTCGAACGATTCATGTCGGCGCGCTTCCTGCCGCACACGGACTTGAGCCTGTTCCCCAGCGCGCCGACGCCAGCAAGGAGGTCGTGATGGGTCGTACGATAGCCATTGCCGGCAAGGGCGGTGTGGGCAAGACGACCCTCAGCGGTCTGCTCGTCGAAGCGCTGCGTCGCCGCACAGGCGGCCCCATCCTCGCCATCGATGCCGATCCCAATGCCACGCTGGCCGAAGTCCTCGGCCTGCAGGCGGAGACGACACTGGGGGAACTGCAGGCGACCACGTTGGCGAACATTCGCGATCTGCCAAGCGGCGTGCCATTGGGACGCCATATCGAATATGAACTGCATCGCGCCATGGTCGAGGGGGATGGCGTCGACTTGATCGTCATGGGACGCGGCGAGGGGCCGGGCTGCTACTGCGCCGTCAACAGCACCCTACGTCGCTGTTTGGAGGCCCTGTCGTCGGGCTATCCCTACACCGTGCTCGACAACGAAGCGGGGCTCGAACACCTGTCACGCCGGGTGTCGCAGGGTGTTGATGCTCTGATCATTGTCAGTGACGGCAATCCCGTGGCGCTACGCGCCGCCGGGCGCATCCACAAGCTGGTTGATGAACTGAAGCTGGGTGTTGGACATCGTGGACTGGTGCTGAACAACCTGCGTGGAGATCTCGGAGCCAAGGCAGAGTCCGTGCTTGAAGACGCCGGCCTCCCGGTCCTCGCACGGTTGCCCCATGACGACGTTCTCGAAGCGTTGAACCTCGACGAGCGACCGCTGTCCGACCTGCCCGACGATCATCCCGCGCTGGGAATCGTCGACGGCTTGTTGGCTGAACTGCTGCATTTCAACTAGGGAGATTGTGCCATGACACTCTTGCCACAGGTTCGACGGAATTGGGCGCGCACCATCCATGCCGTGACGATCGGCGCCACGCCAGAAGACGGCGGCACACGGTCCTGCACAGTCACCATCGGAGGCACATCGGCGATGCCGTTCCATCACTTCGAGGGCACCATGCCCCATCGCCCGGCCGTAGCGATGGAAATCACCGACATCCCCCCCACCGATTGGCCCGAGGCCCTGCGTGCGCCGATCGCCGATGTGATGAGCGATCCCGCCGCCTGGGCGGCACGCGTCGAAAACGACTTCCAGCCCGATCTGTTGTGCGTGCGGCTGGCCGGCTGCGATCCCAACGGCGCGAATCGGACGCCCGAGGAAGCCGCCGCTGTCGCAGTAGCTGTTCGCGATGCCGTCGGTTTGCCCCTGGTGATCTGGGGATGCGGCGATCTGGACAAAGACGCCGAGGTCTTTCCCGCTGTCGCCGAGGCGCTGGCTGGCGAGCGGTGTCTGTTGGGGACGATTTCGGAGAAGAACTACCGTACGCTGACCGCCCTCGGGACTGCCTATGGTCATAGGGTGATTGCTGAGTCGCCGGTGGACATCAACATGGCGAAGCAAGTGAACATCCTCGCGATCGACGCAGGGTTCCCCGAAGACCGCCTTGTCATCTATCCGACCACCGGAGCGTTGGGCTACGGCATCGAGTACGTGGTGTCGATCATGGAGCGCTTGCGGATCGGCGGGCTCAAGGGCGACCGGCTGGTGTCGATGCCGATCGTCGGCGACATCGGCCGTGAAGCCTGGGGCGTCAAGGAAGCGCGGGCAACGTTGGAGGAAGCCCCCGGATGGGGCGACCCCGCCATGCGCGGCCCGGCGTGGGAAGCCGCCACCGCCCTCATCTACATCCACGCCGGTGCCGACCTCGTCATCCTCAGACACCCCGATGCTGTTTGTGACGCCAAAGCTGCAATCAATCAGCTAATGGCTGGTGCGACGGACGGGTCATGAGCGAACAGCTTTTCTCGCAGAGACGCAAAGGCCGCCAAGAAAACCAACTACAGAAGAACCCGTTCTCCCGCTAAGCAACGAATTGCGCCGCCATGCGCACAGAGGTGTGGAGAAGGGCAGAACTCACAGAAAGCGTTAAATGCCAAGCCGAAGTACCTGTCATGAAGAGCCTGATGGGGAATCGGCAGAAGAGAACTAACACTCAGGAACAGAGAGCCCTCGGCAGATTTTTCGCGCTAGAAGATTGGGGATTTCCGTATGTCGGGGAACAGCCTCGACCTGTCCGTTGGAAGGATTGAGCCAAAGAGAATGCGAACCTCCCTCACGTTTGAGTATGCAACCATAACGCCTCAAATGCTTCAACAAGCTTCGGCGTTTCATCCAATCTTGACAACGGCTCGAACGGCATCCGCAGGCACTCCCCGCAAACCTTCCTCGCGGCGATCATCGAGGATGAGTTGAATAGCTTCGGCAAGGCTTCCCAAGCTCTCCTCTTCACTTTGCCCTTGGCCATTAGCGCCGGGAATTTCGGGACAATAGGCGACATACCACTCGCCGTCTCGTTCGATGACCGCAGTAAATTCATTCGTCATGGTCTGTCCTCCACATGAGCAGCGTACGTCAAGTCCGCAATACGGTCAATCGCGTTCGTATGTCATCTCCTTCGCAATCGAATCGATCGAACTTCTCGTGGACACACTACAGATGAGTGCTTGCCGCTTGTCTGAATCGGCCCTCGTCGGGCAGTATACTTGCGACCGACCTGAGTGACTAGGGTTCCGCTGCAACAACAGGACTGGACCGAGCGTCACAAAAGCGAAAGCGTAGCACCTTATCGGACAAAAGCCGGGAGGGAATAGGCCGGAACCACAGCGCGAGTCCCTCGCGCAGCAGGGGTGCTACATGATGCAATCGAAACACATTCGATCGATTCTCGAAGCGCTTCTCGTCACGTTCCTGTGGTCCACATCCTGGGTGCTGATCAAGAAAGGACTCACGGAGATCCCCGCCCTCCCCTTCGCCGGAATCCGCTACGGCATGGCTTTCGTCGCTTTGCTTCCCGGGCTTTGGCGACATCGTGAAGAGGTACGCCGCCTGTCCGGTCCGGATTGGATCTGGCTGAGCGTTCTCGGTGTGGTGTTCTACGCCGTGACCCAAGGGGGGCAGTTCCTGACACTTCAGCACCTCGAGGCGATCCCGTTCAGCCTCATCCTCAGCTTCACGCCGGTTCTTGTCGCGGCGGCGGGGATCTTCCTTCTGAAGGAACGGCCGCGATGGCTGCAATGGATGGGGATCGGCTTCGTCGTTGCCGGGGCGCTCGTCTATTTCTGGCCGCTTGCGGCGATTCGTGGAAGCGCGTTTGGATTTGCGCTCGCCGGGATCACGGTTGCTGCCAACGGCGCCTCGTCCCTGCTTGGACGATCGATCAACCGGCGGAAGATGGCCCATCCGCTGGTGGTCACCGCGATCAGCATGGGTATCGGGGCCGCCTGCTTGCTTGCCGCAGGGATCGGAATCCAGGGGTTGCCGACGCTGAGTGCGGCCAGTTGGGGGATCATCGGCTGGCTTGCGGTCGTCAACACCGCGCTGGCGTTCACGCTGTGGAACCATACGCTACGCTCGCTGTCGGCCACCGAATCGAGCGTCATCAACAACACGATGCTGATCCAAATCTCTGTGCTTGCCTGGGCCTTCTTGGGGGAGACGGTTGCTTGGGTTCAGATTGTCGGGCTGGTGCTGGTCGCGGGTGGCTCGCTCGTCGTTCAGTTGCGTCGGCGAACCGCTGCGTGACGGCAGTTCGTTCAGTGTGACATCAATGCCAACCTCTTCATTGGGGAGCGCGGAGCGGTCCACGGAGCCACAAGCCACAGACCAAGCACTTCGGACCATTGACCACGGACTGAAGCCCCCCATGAACCCAACGAACGGAATCTGCTGCACCTTGGACAGAGCACTCACTACGGGGTGAACTCAAGGAACTCTACGAACCCAGCGAACTGAATCTATTGCACCATGGACTATGGACCATGGACAGTGGACTGTAGCGGCTAGCTTCGCGCACGTAGCGTGGCCGCTGCTTTGTTGAGCATCGCCAACCGCCGGTGCGCGTCAGCCTCCGTGTGGGTCAGATGGGAAAGACCGCACGGCCCGGTGACAAGATCGCCCGGCTGGAAGTCGGTCACTTGGTCAACGCTTGT
>RXOA01000034.1 GCA_003979035.1 Candidatus Bipolaricaulota bacterium | reverse complement strand
GGGGATGGGACGCCGATCCTGAGCATCTCCGTGGATGACAGCCTTGCCGGTCCGGCCTTGTTTGTCGGCGGTGATTCCAACAGCAACACGCGGCTGGATGTAGGGGAAGCATGGATCTTCGAAGCCACCTACGCCGTTCGTGGTGTGGATGCGGACCCACTCGTGAACACGGCGGTTGTTGAAGGGAGGGATTTGGACGGCGATCTGATCTCTGGTGAGGATCGCCATGAGCTTGATGTGGCATATCGCCCTGTCCTCCAAGTGATCAAAGATGGCCCGGCGACGGCCGCTGTGGGTGACATCGTTCAGTACACCATCGGTGTTTCGCATGCTCCTTCAAGCGATGGGGCGCCCGTGAAAGACGTTGTCCTGGTGGATTCCCGGACCGAACCGCCGGTGTTCGCAGGAGGCGACGATGGCGATGGGCTTCTCGAATCCGGAGAGACTTGGCTGTACTTCGCGTCTTACGTTGTGCTTCCTACGGATGCGGCGCCTCTGCAGAACGTCGCAACAGCTTCCGGAACGGATCCCGAAGGGGATGCAATTGAAGCCGCAGATAGCCATGTGATAGAAGGAATCGTGCACGAGCCGACGCTTGCCCTGGAGAAGACAGGGCCCGGAAGAGCAGCCGTTGGAGAAACGATCACGTACCGGTTCGAGGCGAGTCATGGCGACGACTCCGACGGTTCGCCGATTTCACAGATCGTTGTCTCGGACAGCATGACGTCCCCGACTGTCTATCTCAGTGGCGATCGCAACGGAAACAACCTGCTCGAATCAGGGGAAACATGGCTGTTCGAAGCCGAGTACACGGTGTCCGCCGCGGACTCCGAGCCTCTGGATAACACGGCAACAGCATCCGGCGTGGACCTTGATGGCGATGCCATCATCACCCAGGACTTGCATCGAGTCCTCGACATCGAGTACAACCCCGCGCTGCAGCTCGAGAAGACCGGGCCGAGCGATGCGAGTGTTGGCGAAACCATTACCTACACGTTCATCCTCTCACACGATCTCCAACGTGGAGATGGCTCCGTCGTATCAAGCATCGAGATCGCCGACGATCGAATCTCCCTCATCCAATTCCAGGGCGGGGACGACGGTGACTCGCAGCTTGAGGCCGGCGAAACGTGGATCTTCTCTGGCACGTACACGATGCTTGCCACGGATCCGGATCCAATCACGAATCTCGCGACCGTGACGGGAAGCGATCCCGACGGAGACCGTGTGTCGACGTCCGATGACCACGTCGTGGACGGCGAGTTTGACCCGGCGATCCATGTCGAGAAGAGCGGCCCCACATCCGGAGCAGTCGGGGATGTGGTGGTGTACACGTTTGTCGTGACCAACGATGAAAGCCTGGGAGATGGATCTCCTCTTTCTGCCGTCACTGTCAGCGACAACCTGGCGGGGGCGGCCGCCTACCAGAGCGGAGACGATGGCGATGGGCTTCTCGAGGCCGGTGAGACATGGGTGTTCGCCGCGTCTTACCCCATCGGACGTGGCGACGCCGATCCGCTCGAGAACACTGCGACCGCCCGGGGCCAGGACGGGGATGGCGACCTACACACCGATCAAGCAAGCCATCAACTGGATATCGAGTTCAACCCGGCCCTCGCTGTTTCGAAGCAGCTGGACGAACGCAGCTCGACATCGACCGTCCTCGCTTACCGGATTCAGGTACGTCATGCTGTGACCAGTGATGGGTCCGCGATTTCGTTGCTGCGGGTGGACGACAATCTTGCCGGCCCCGCGTCGTTCGTATCCGGAGATGATGGTGACGGGCTTCTTGAGGCCGATGAAACGTGGACCTTCGCCGTGGACTACGCTTTGTCCGCGGATCCCGGGCTGTCGGTCACCAACACCGCGACCGCAACGGGTGTGGATCGCGACGGAGATCCGGTTGAAGCGGCGGACAGTCTGTTCACGCGGCTCGGAGCGGATGTTGCGATTGCCAAGACGGTATCGCCGGGCTCGCTCGAGCCGGGATCGGAGCTTTTGTATTCGATTCGGGTTGAGAACCTCGGTCCGCAGGCCGCAGAGAATGTCGTTGTGACGGATGCGATTCCCACTTCGGTTCTGCGTGTGGAGTACTCGCTCGACGGATCCGCCTGGTTCCCGTGGTCGGGCTTCGTTGTGCTCGGCCGGATGGATCCAAGCGTGGTTCGAAGCGTCCTCATCCGAGGGTCGCTGTCCGCTGACGCACTCTCAGGATCGCTTCCCAACACGGCGTTTGTCCTATCCGACACGCAGGATCCGGATCCCGGCAACAACGCATCGACGGCAATCGCCGATGTATCTCGGGTTGCGGACCTGGCGATCGAGAAGACCGACGTCCCGGATCCGGTCGAATCGGGTGGCTTACTCACGTACAACGTGAGCGTACGCAACTTGGGTCCCCAAGATGCGAGCGAGGTAGAGGTCGAGGAAATCCTGGACAGCAACGTCAACTGGCTGAGTATCGTTCCGAGTCAAGGCACCTACGATCCGCTCTCACGAACCTGGCGGATCGGCGATCTGCCTGTGGGAGCCGAGGTCAGCATGATCGTTGACGTCAGGGTTGATCCTTCGTTTGAGGGAACCTTGACCAACGTCGCTTCGGTTTCGTCGCCGGAGACGGATCCGGTACCCGGCAACAACAGCGTGCTGGAGCTGACCACCGTGCTCGAGACGATCGGTGCCGGCGGAGGGGAGGAGCCGACTCCTTGCGTGCAGTACTTCGCAGAGGTCGATGACGTGTGGTTCGAGACGGATGTGTCGATGTTCGCGAGTCAAGCCCTTGTCGGATTCGAGTCTCGGGTTCAGGAGAGCTGCCT
>RXOA01000033.1 GCA_003979035.1 Candidatus Bipolaricaulota bacterium | reverse complement strand
CAGGATACCAGCCTCTCGACCGCCTGGGGCGATCCTTCGGCCCAGACCTCGACTCGTCCGTCGGCAAGGTTTCTTACCCAGCCGGAAACGCCGAAGCGAACAGCGGCTTGTTGAGCACTCGCGCGATAGAACACCCCCTGAACCCGGCCGGTAACCCAAACGTGAGCGGCAACGGGGTCGCCCCCCACTTCCGCCTCATCGACCCGGCGTGTCGTGTCGTCCTTGGGCATCGTCTTGCGCATCCTCTTCAGTAGGCTGTTCGTGCTCATTCGCGCGCCGGCGGGCGGCACTTCGCGCCGCGCGGATCTCCGCCAACCGAGCCGCCAGCATTCTCTCCGCTCCCGCATCCTTCGGACGGAAGTACCGCCGCCCCAGCAGCTTCTTGGGAAGACAGTCCATGTCCGCCACCCGATTCGGCAGATCATGAGCGTACTGATACCCTTCTCCGTATCCCAGTCCCTTCATCAGCTTCGTCGGCGCGTTGCGAAGTTGTAGCGGCACCGGCTCGTTCACGGTTTCCAGAACATCGTGGCGTGCCTGCTTCAGACCGATGTACAAGGCGTTGCTCTTGGGCGCCAAGGCAAGGTAGACAGCCGCTTCGGCCAACGCCACATCGCATTCCGGCAAGCCGACGAAATCGACCGTTTGACGCGCAGCGATCGCGACCTCCAACGCTTGAGGATCGGCAAGCCCGATGTCCTCGGAGGCAATGCGGATCAGCCGCCGGGCCAGAAATCTCGGATCCTCGCCGGATTCGATCATCCTCACAAGCCAATAAAGTGTCGCGTCCGCGTCGGAATTCCGGATCGACTTGTGAAGCGCGGAGATCAGGTTGTAATGCTCCTCTCCTGCGCGGTCGTACGAGAGGCTCTTCCGCTGAACGGCCTTCTCAACGACACGGGCATCGATCCTTGATCCGGAAACGACCGACGATGCCAGTTCCAGCGTGGTCAACGCGCGTCTTGCATCCCCATCCGAAAGAGCGATCAGGGCATCTTCCGCATCCTCCGTGATCGAGAAGGCTCCGTCCAATCCCTGCGGGGATATCAGGGCTCGCCGAACCGCTTCGCGCACTTCTGTCTCGGAGAGCGGGGTGAAACAGAACATCTGACATCGCGAAAGAAGCGCGGAAGTCAGGACAAACGACGGGTTCTCGGTGGTCGCCCCGACGAAGATGACGCTCCCTTCCTCGAGGTAGGTCAGCAGAACATCCTGCTGCGAGCGCGAGAATCGATGGATCTCATCGAGGAACAGCAAATCACGATGCCCGCGGGAAGCATACCGGGTCCGTGATCGCTCCAACGCGGCTCGGACTTCCTTCACCCCCGACAACGCCGCCGAGAGGTGGACAAAGTCGGCGCCGGACCGTTCGGCGACGATCCTTCCCACCGTGGTCTTCCCCGTTCCCGGCGGCCCCCAGAACAGGAACGCACGATACCTCTCACGTTCAATCAGCGTTCGTAGCGGGGCGCCATCGCCGAGAAGCCCACATTGTCCGATGACGTCGTCCAGCGTCGCCGGCCTCATCCGCTCGGCAAGGGGGAGCTCCGACGATTGCCCGAGCGGATGGTCCCGATCTTGGTCTTGATCCTGACCCCGATCCTGCCCTTCCGTGAACAGCTTCATGCGTTCATCCTAGCTCAACGATCGTCTGTCAGCCACCGACTGACAGACCACGCGCATCCGCCAGCCACCGGTTGACAGACCACGGGCGGATGGGCAGCATATCGGGGCCATGGACAAGGCGACAATGCGGAGCTCGGTGTTCGATGTCCTTCGTGACGAGCCACAGACCCATATTCACGCGATCGAAGCGCGGATCCGGCAGCGAACCGAGAACTACGGGAAGGCGGACGCGCTAACGCTACAGGAAGTCGTGTGGGAACTGCTGGTTCGTGGCGTGCTGGCGCCAGGCAAGAATTCCCTCAACCTGCAGCTCCCGTTCGTTCACCTGACGGATTTCGGCGCCACCTGCCTGGACGACGATCTCCACGTACTTCCCGATGTGGATCGTTACATGACCGCACTGAAAAAGGATGCAGGATCGCGGATCAACGAGAGCGTACTGCGGGCCGTTCACGAAGCGCTTCTCTGTTATCTCGACGGACACGAGACCGCAGCACTTGTTTTGCTGGGCATCGCCGTTGAGACCTGTTTCCTGGATCTTGAGAGCCAGGCCGTCAGCGACCTCCCCACGTCCGCCCAGCGGCAATCCTCCCGGCGCCGGATCACTCGGGCGGCGATGGGCTCGGAGCATCGATTCTCGCTTCTTCTCGAGGCGCTGCGCTCCACAAGAGGCCTTGAGGTGGTGCAGCCCTACGAACCCGACCTGTTGGAGATGGGGGCGTTGTTGCGGCGGGTTCGCGCCTCCGGCGGAGGTCCGACGATGCCCGAGGTCGAACGTCCGATGGTTCATGCGGCGCTTCTGTCCATGCCGAGGATGCTCCGCACGATCGATGGGCTGCTTGCCGCGGATGCGCCCCGATAGGCTCCGCCGTCTGATCGGCGGCGACCGTCGCATCCCCCGGGGCCCGATGATTCCCACGCGTCTTTCTGGAGTCGCCGCAGCGCGCGATGACGAATCGGAGACGCTCATCTATAATCTTGGTCCAAGGAGGCCGTGTGACCGATCCGTTGACGTTGGCATTGATTGTCCTGTCGCTCGCCGCGGCGTTCTTCTTCTTGTTTCGATGGGTGCGTCCGGCGCGGAACAGCCTCAACGAATCGTTTGAGCGACGGGCCCTTGTCCAGAGTCGCGATTACCTGCGGGAAATCCTGGAACGCCTTCCCGAAGATACGCCGCTGGAGCAACGCCGGGAAGCCGAGGAGAAGCTGGCGGAAGTCGAGCGAAAGCTCGATCTGATCGAAGAGATCTCATCGGAGGATCACAAGGACCCCTAGCCCCGGGAAGGCATGGGAGGAACGATGCGTAGGAACCTCTTGATTCTGGGAGTTGTCGGTCTCGGCTTTCTATCGATCATCACCGGAATCCTCCTCTACAACGAGGCCAAATCCGCGGAGACGCTGTCCTTCATGGTGGCGGTGTATGCCGTGCCGAAGTTCGAACCTGAAGATCGGATGGATCCCTTGTACCAGCAATGGCTGGACAAGGAAGAGGCCATCGAGCGCTACTACAGCCAGTACCTGCGGCTGCGGACCGCCGCGTGGCTGTGTATGTTCGCCGGCGTGGCCGTCTCGCTCCTCGGAACGTCCACCGGATTGGGGATGTTCAGTTGGCTCGGATCAAGCCGACTGATTCGACGTCTCGGGAAGCGGAGGCTCCGCCCTCGCTAGCCGTCAAGGACCACGGAAACGCCGGTCGAAGTCTCTCCAGCCGCCGCTGTTCGCTTCCGGGTGGCGTTCGATGAGAGGCAAAGACCTCACTCACGCTGAGGTCAGACGTTCCCCGACGGCATCGATCGCCGGAGAGGGACAGAGCTCTTCGGTTGACTAGGGGGTCCCCGTCGCGGATACCGTCGCAACCACGGATGGATCATGGACCCGGATGTCATCAAACGCGACACAGACCTCATCGTCCTGCAAGGTGGCCACGACAACCCCGATCTCCCCGCATGGAATCAACAGATCCAAGCACTCCATGACCCGGCAGCCATTGACGTAGAAACGACAGACCCGCCCGTCGACCTCCACCCGAAGACGATTCACGGCCTCATGCCCAAGGTGCGAGACAAAGCATCGGCGACGCCCCACAAGCACCTTGGTCTCGCCGGCGACAACCTGGTTGAGTTCTACGTAGCCGTCGCCTGTAATGCAGAACTTCAGGTAGGATTGCTCATTGACATACCCGAAGACAATGCCGTAGGAACAGTGGGGCGTCCCCGATTGCTGACTTGCATTGAGCTCGATCGCCCCCGTATAGAATGCGCTCCCTTCGAGAAGCCCTGTTGTCGGAAACTGTGGCGAGCGTGCGACCACTTGGTAGGCGCCCTGAGCGATCCATCGTTCCGAGACACTCGAGGACGCCGTGTCCCACGCCGACGGCCAGGATGACGAGAAATCCTGTTCGTACAGTACAACTCCGAAGCAGCCGAACACGACGCCGGCTACGACCAGCAACCCCACAGCAAAGACTCGAGACCCACCTTTGGTCACCAACGCATCCCCCCATCACGGTCAACGTGCTTTTCGCTTCCTCTCCTTCATTCGTATCAAGCCTAGCCAGTCTTCCGTGACATGTCCGGTCACGCGTCCTCCCCGGAACAGACGGTTCCGCTGATCGATCGAGACACGGGAGCAACCGCTTCGTTGCCGTGCAGTTCAGACTTGATCGGGATCCCTTGACAGGTCGTGGGGGCTCGCCTACCATTCGGACTGTCGGGTCGTTAGCTCAATGGTAGAGCAGCGGACTCTTAATCCGTTGGTTGCAGGTTCGAGTCCTGCACGACCCACAGTTGAAGGGTCGTTAGCTCAGAGGCAGAGCACCTGACTTTTAATCAGGGAGTCGCTGGTTCGAATCCAGCACGACCCAGTCTATTTGAGAGACGAAGCTGTCGCTTCTATACTTTGGCTTGTACGACAGACATGTCCCCATCATCTAGCGGCCTAGGATACCGGGTTTTCATCCCGGCGGCAGGGGTTCAAATCCCCTTGGGGACGCCAGAAAAACGACGTTGCGGCAGGTTCGGCCACTCAGTAGAATGTCGGGCGAATAGCTCAGCTGGGAGAGCATCCGGCTTACATCCGGAAGGTCACAGGTTCGAGTCCTGTTTCGCCCAGTGATGCGATGTCATTCGGGGACGTGGTCTAGTTTGGTCTAGGACGCTGGATTGTCACTCCAGAGATCGCCGGTTCAAATCCGGTCGTCCCCGCCAGGTTGTGCCGAGGTAGCTCAGTTGGTAGAGCACGGCCCTGAAAAGGCCGGTGTCCCCAGTTCGAATCTGGGCCTCGGCACCATCTTTTTGCAATCCTCGGGATGAATTGCCTATCCTCTGGTTTCCGGGAACTCCATTGGAAGAGGAAGTCGATGGCGAACAATCCATCCATGCTCTGGCAGCAGGCGCTCGATCGCTTGCGCTCGCAATTGCCTGAAGCGAGTGTCGAGACGTGGTTTGCCTCGGCGGATGTTATCGAACTCCTTGATCACGAACTTGTCATCGCCGTGCCTGACACCTTCACCAAGGGAGGCATCGAGCGTCGCTATCGGGCCACGATCGAGCAGATCCTTTCGGATCTATGCTGCGCGCCGATGTCGTTGCGTGTTCACACGCAGGCCGCAACGGCCGTGGCCCCCGAGCCGATTCCCACCCTCGATGCGTCCGATGAGACTCACCGTTCGCCCTCCTCGGCGTCCGCGGAGTGGACAGCGTTTAATCCAGACTACACGTTCGATCTGTTCATCCGCGGCGAATGCAACAAATTCGCTCTCGCCGCCGCCCGCAAGGTTTCGGAGCAACCGGGGAAGGCGTACAACCCCTTGTTCATCTACGGAAATGTCGGCCTTGGAAAGACTCATCTCCTCCAGGCAATCGGCAGCTTCGCGCGCGCCGAGGGCAAGTCCGTCGTGTACACCACTTCGGAACGGTTCGCCAACGAGTTGATTCACAGCATTCGCACCAATTCGACTTCTTCGTTCCGCGAGAGATATCGACGGATCGATGTATTGTTGATCGACGACGTTCAGTTCTTCCAAAGCAAGGAAGCGACACAAGAAGAGCTGTTTCACACGTTCAACGAGCTCTACGGCGCCGAAAAGCAGATCGTCCTTTCGAGCGATCGCGCTCCCGAAGATCTCTCCGGGCTTCAGGAGCGGCTCGTATCGCGGTTCCGCTGGGGCCTTGTCGCCGACATTCAGGCTCCGGATCTTGAGACTCGAATCGCAATCCTTCATTCCAAGGCTTCGTATCGAGGGGTGGACGTGGACGACTCAATCCTCGAACTGATCGCAAGCCGCATTTCGTCGAATATCCGTGCTCTGGAAGGCGCGTTGATTCGAGCAATTGCCTACGCGGAGCTCCAAGGGGTCGAACTGACGCCTCGCAGTGTTGAGTCAACCCTTCCTAAGGAAGGCCGGCGCGAGCGCCTATCGATTGAGCACATCAAGGACGAGGTCGCCTCTCGCTATCATCTCAAGCGGGAAGACCTTGAAGGAGCAAGTCGGCAACGAGAGATCGCGCAAGCACGTCACATTGCCGTGTACCTATCGCGCGAGCTTACCCGACAGTCGTTCCCGGCAATCGGCAAAGCTTTCGGAAATCGGGATCACACCACGGCAATGCACTCCTATGTTCGGATCAAGCAGCTCCTGGAAGAAACACCACTTCTCCATTCTGAGATTCAAGAAATGCGCGATTGCTTGGCGTCTCGCTACTCTGTTCCTCGCTGAATTGCCTGCTGAACGCAAATTGGGCGAAGCGAGAAATGCATCGAGCCTGTGGAAAAGCATGTGCATATCCATGGCATATCAATGGGAGAATCCGACGAATCTGTGGAAAACCCTCTTCCCAAGCCGACGAGCTTGGTTTTCCTCAACGGTTTCCCCAGAAGAGGCCGTGAATTCCCACGGATGTCCACAAGATGTAGCCCTCTGGAAACAGCGATTTCTTCGCGGTTACGGGCAGTTATCCCCCGATTCGAGATTTACCTACAACTACTGCTATTCTTGAGATTATGAAAGAGATGAAGAAGATCTTTTCCCGTTACAACCTGGCGCAAGCCCTTGGCGAGCAAGAGATCCTTCTTTATTGGGAGCAACTCGTCGGACGGAACCTCTCCCGATGGTCGCAAGCGATCCACTTTGCCGAGGGGACGCTTGTCATCTCCGTTGCCTCGTCCTCGGTGTCCTCGGAGTTGCGCCTACTTGAATCGCAGCTTGTCGAACGGCTCAATGACCTGTACGGACGTCCTCTTGTCGAGCGACTGCGGTTCGTCCCCGGGAAACAGCCGACTCCCGTTGGTGAATCGGATCTTCCCACCCACCTCCCATCGGCGGACCCGGTGCCTCAGGCCGAGGACCTTGCGGCGATGGCCGGCATCGCCGATCCGCAATTGCGCGAAGCATTCGCCAGAATTCGCCGCGGTGGCATCAACCGCGATGCGACACGCCTGGAATCGGGAGCGACGCGTTGCGCGCGTTGCGGGATCGTGTTCTGGGGAGCAGGACGAATCTGCCCGGGCTGTCGTTACGATGGATTTGAGGAACACCAAGATCGGGAATAGAATGCGTTCCGATCAAACCATGATTAAGAGCACAACGATTCTCGCCCTGATTTCACCCGAGCAGCGCTGCGCCGTGATGGCGTGCGATGGTCAGGCGACGATGGACACGATGGTCATCAAGCGGAACACTCGAAAGGTCTATCGGCTGTATGACGATCACGTTCTGGTCGGCTTTGCCGGCGCAACGGCCGATTGCCTGGCGTTGCTGGATCGCCTGGAAGGGAAGCTGAAGAAACACAACGGACAACTGCGCCGCGCAGCGGTGGACATGACCAAGGAATGGCGCACCGATCGCATCCTTCGGCAGTTGGAGGCAATCGTCGTTGCGGTGAGCGAGGAAGCGCTGCTCATGATTTCAGGTTCCGGCGACGTTCTTGAACCCGATGAGGGGATTGTCGGCATTGGTTCCGGAGGCGCCTATGCGCTGGCTGCGGGGCGCGCCTTGCTCGCGGAGACGGATCTGCCGCTGGAAACGATTGCCCGTAAGAGCCTGGAGATTGCAGGATCGATTGATATCTATACCAATCAGGAGATCGTGCTTGAGAGGATCACATGGTAACCATGATGGCGGGTGCAGCTCCCGGAGACGGCGAGATCGTCGAGGTTCCGAATGGGATTTACGGTCTGACCCCGACTCAAATTGTCGCCGAACTGGACAAGTACGTTATCGGGCAGCAGGCGGCGAAACGTGCGGTGGCTGTTGCGTTGCGGAATCGAATGCGCCGCGCGTGCGTCGAGGGAGAGATTCGGGACGAGATCAAGCCGAAGAATATCCTGATGATCGGGGCGACCGGCGTCGGAAAAACGGAGATCTCGAGGCGCCTGGCCCGATTGACGACATGCCCGTTCATCAAGGTCGAAGCGACGAAGTTCACCGAAGTCGGTTATGTCGGGCGGGATGTGGAATCGATGATCCGCGACCTTGTCGACATTGCCATCGATATGGTGCGTGAGGAAGAGATCATCGACGTGGAAGACGAAGCAGAACGGCTCGTCACGGAGGAACTTCTCGACGCACTTCTTCCCGTACCCGAGGCATCGGAAACCGACGACCATCAGGAGAGCCATGCCCGGACCAGAGAGAAGCTCCTGCGCAAACTGGAAGCGGGCGACCTCGAAGAACGCTACGTTGAGGTCACGGTTGAAGAGCAGGTCATGCCGCAGCTGGAACTGTTCTCGCAAGACGGGGTCGATCAAATCGGCGTCGACATGGGCGACATGCTGTCCGGTTTGCTTCCTCCCTCCCGCAAGAAACGCCGCGTCAAGGTCTCGGATGCGCGACCGATTCTGTTTGAGCAGACACTTGACCGGTTGATCAATATGGAAGATGTCCGCGCACGCGGACTTCAACTTGCTGAGGACATGGGGATTGTCTTCCTGGACGAGATTGACAAAGTCGCCGCCGGCGGACGTGAGGAAACGGGGGGACCGGGCGTCTCTCGCCAGGGCGTCCAGCGCGACCTTCTTCCGTTGTTGGAAGGAACCACCGTGCGCACTCGCTACGGGGCCGTTTCCACCGAGAACATCCTGTATATCGCCGCCGGAGCGTTCAACATGTCGAAGCCATCGGATCTGATTCCCGAATTGCAGGGGCGATTGCCGATCCGCGTGGAATTGGAGAACCTGACCTCCGAGGAATTCGTCAGGATTCTTCGGGAGCCGAAAGATGCGCTGATCAAGCAATATGAGGTTCTTCTCGGAGTCGAGGGCGTGAGTCTTGTGTTTACGGACGATGCGATCGACGAGATCGCCCGCAGTGCCTACGATCTCAACCAGACCACGGAAAACATCGGGGCGCGCCGATTGATGACGGTCATGGAGCGCCTGATGGAGGATCTTTCGTTCGATGCCGAGCTGCACAAGGGACAGCGCATCACCATCGACCGATCCTACGTGATCGAACGGCTTGAAGATATCGTCGAGAATCCCGATCTCTCTCGCTACATTCTCTAGATTCCATCTTGGGTCCGGCCGTTGCCATGTTGTGAGCGTCGCGGGTAAGATTGCCCCCGGATGGAATGAAGGAGGAACGATGATCCACGTCTCTTTGCCCAACGGATCGGTGATCAAGGTTGAACGTGACGCCACGATCCTCGATGCGGCCCGTGTGATCGGTCCCCGCCTTGCTCAGGCGGCAGTGGCCGGCGTTGTCGATGGCGACCTCCGCGATCTGCGCGAGAAGCTCACCGGGGACTGTCAGCTCACGATCCTCACCGCAGGATCGGGAGAAGGCCTTGAGGTCCTCCGCCACACGACATCGCACATCCTGGCCCAGGCGGTGAAGAGACGCTTTCCGGAAACGAAACTGGGAATCGGCCCGGCGGTTGAGGACGGATTCTACTACGATTTTGACCGGGAGCAGCCATTCTCGGAGGATGATCTGGCGGTGATTGTCGAGGAGATGAAGGCGATCGTTGCCGCCGACCTGCCGATTGAACGGATCCTTCTTTCCAAACAGGAAGCGGGGAAACGGCTTGAACTGCAAGACGAGCCCTACAAGCTTGAGCTTCTCGACGAGCTTCCCGGCGACACGGCGACATCCTTCCAGCAGGGCGAATTTTCCGACCTGTGCCGCGGTCCCCACTTGCAGTCCACCGGTCAGGTTTCCGCCGACGCGATCCGGTTGACGTCGGTCGCCGGCGCGTACTGGCGGGGCGACGAACATCGCCCGATGCTTCAACGGATTTACGGAACGGCGTGGTGGAAAGCAAGCGAGCTCGATGAGTACTTGGAGCGAATCGAGGCGATCAAAGCGCGGGATCATCGCCGCCTGATTCGGGATCTCGATCTCGTCAGCTTTCATGAGGAGGCGGGGGCCGGGCTTGCGTACTGGCATCCGCATGGCGGACGCATGCGGGTGCTCATTGAAGATTACTGGCGCAAGAGGCATTTCGAGGGCGGCTATGAAATTGTGTTTACGCCGCACATCGGACGCGCCCGTTTGTGGGAGACATCCGGGCATCTCGATTTCTACAAGGACGGGATGTACGCTCCGATGGACATTGACGGGCAAGAGTACTACCTCAAGCCGATGAATTGTCCGTTCCACGTGATGATCTACAAGTCGCAAACGCGTTCCTATCGCGAGCTTCCTCTGCGTTGGGCCGAATTGGGGACGGTGTATCGTTACGAACGGAGCGGGACCCTTCATGGATTGCTGCGTGTCCGCGGGTTCACCCAGGACGATGCCCACATCATCTGTACGCCCGAGCAGATCGATGATGAGATCCTCCGGGTGCTCGATTTCAGCCTCAGTCTTCTCCGCGGGTTCGGGTTTGAGGAGTTCAAGATCGAACTATCCGTCCGCGATCCGTCGCGGCCGGAGAAATACGCCGGGGAAGACGCCATGTGGGAAGCGGCGGAAGGGTCTCTGATCAAAGCGATCACCGCGCGGGATCTTCCGTATGAGCGAATGGAAGGAGAGGCGGTCTTCTACGGCCCGAAGATCGACATCAAGATCCGGGACGCACTCCATCGAACATGGCAGTGCACGACGATTCAGTTTGACTTCAACATCCCCGGCCGGTTTGAGATGACCTACGTCGGCGAAGACGGGCTCGACCATCGTCCGTACATGGTCCACCGCGCTCTTCTCGGCAGCCTGGAGAGGTTCTATGCCCTGCTTGTCGAGCACTACGGAGGAGCGTTTCCAGTGTGGCTTGCCCCGGTTCAGACTGTGTTGATTCCGATCTCCGACCGCCACCTGCCCTTTGCCAAGGATGTCGAAGCACGGATGCGATCGTGCGGGGTTCGCGTGGAATTGGATGCTTCTTCGGAGCGAATGAACGGGAAAATCCGCAATGCGCAGCTGCGGAAGATTCCGTACATGATGGTCATCGGTGATCGCGAGCAGGAGAGCGACACGGTCTCCGTTCGGCTCCGCACCGGCGAGGACCTCGGCGCACAGCCGGTGGAGGACGTAATCGAGCGGATACGACGACTGAATGAGTCCCGGTCGACCTCGCTGACATGAGTGAGGGCGGAATCAGGCGTGGCCGAGATGCCGGGGCGGGTTCCTGAACGCCATGATTGCGATGGATGAGTTGGCCCTTCTTCTTCGTGTTCTCGTCGCCGCCGCGCTGAGTGCGGTGATCGGGCTGGAACGGGAGCTTCACGGCCGTCCCGCTGGTCTGCGAACCCATCTTCTTGTCGGTGTCGGCGCGGCGTTGGTCATGGCGGCGTTCGAAGCGGCGACGATCTACATGGGATCCCCCTCGGATGCGCTGCGCATCGATCCCGGACGGCTTGCCGCCGGGGTGATTACCGGCATCGGATTTCTCGGAGCGGGCACCATTCTCAAAGTAGGAGACTGGGTGCGCGGGCTCACCACAGCGGCGTCCCTATGGTTTGTCGCCATGCTGGGGATTGTCGCCGGCCAAGGTCTCTACATCCTTGCCATCGGAGGGTGCGCAAGCGGACTGGCGATTCTGTCGCTGATCGATCCGCTCGCGGCGCACCTGCCGCATCGTACGTACCACACGCTTGAGTTGACCGTGACCCTCAAGCGGCGGGAAGCGGTTGAGGACACGCTCAACGAGTTGCTCGTCGGCAGCAACAGAAAACGAGCCGGGAAAGGCAAGACACGCATCACCCGCACGAGCTGGCGATGGGACGGGGATCAGCAGATGGTCACGCTCAGTTATCGGATCCGGCATGATCGCTCCGCCGCCGTGGAAGAAGCCATCGAGCAGCTGAGCCGACAGGAGGGCGTCGTTCGAGCCGATCTTCACCTGTAACGAACGATCTTTCGCCTTGTTCAGCCGATTGCGCGGTGAAGTGGCTCGATACGATCGAGCTTCTCCCAGCGCAGGTCGAGATCCGGTCTACCGAAGTGGCCGTACGACGAGAGCACCTCATACTGGGGACGACGGAGTTCAAACCGCTCAATGATCGCCTCGGGGCGAAAGTCAAACACCGACTCCACCGCGCGACGGAGCTGGTCATCGCTGTAGGAACCGGTTCCAAGCGAAGAGACGTGGACGGCGAGGGGTCTTGCCCTGCCGATGGCGTAGGCGATCTGAACTTCGGCCTTCTCGGCGAGTCCGGCGGCAACCAGGTGTTTCGCCACATAGCGAGCCATGTAAGCGCCCGTGCGGTCAACCTTCGACGGATCTTTCCCGGAGAAGGCACCTCCGCCGTGAGAACCATACCCTCCGTACGTGTCCACGATGATCTTTCGGCCGGTCATCCCCGCATCCGAGGCCGGTCCCCCGATCACGAATCGCCCGGATGAATTCACCAAGATCTCCGTACGATCGTCCAGCCAGGCTGATACGAGCGGCTCGACAAGATCCCGCTTCAAATCGGCGGCGATCCGAGGCTGATCCACGGACGGATCATGCTGTGCCGCAATCAGCAGTTTCGTCGCCCGAATCGGACGATCGCCTTCGTACTCGATCGTGACCTGGGTCTTGCCGTCGGGGCGCAGGTAAGGCAGCTTCTTGTCTCTCCGGAGCGTAGCCAGGCCTTGTGCCAGACGATGCGCCAGCGCAATCGGGAGCGGCATGAATTCCGGGGTGTCCTTGCAGGCGTATCCGTACATGATGCCCTGATCTCCGGCGCCGAGAGCGTCCAGCGGATCTTCGGATCGATTGCCGCGAACCTCGAGCGAACTGCCCACGGCCGCAGCGATGTCGGCGGACTGCTCCTTGATGACCGAAAGCACGGCACAAGCGGCGTAATGGAATCCGAATGCGGCCTTGTCGTACCCGGTATCGGCGATCACGCGCCGCGCGATCCCGTCCAAGTCAACGTAGGCATCCGTACTGATTTCCCCGCCGATGATCACCAGGCCGGTTGTGATGAACGTCTCGCAAGCGACTCTTCCGTTGACATCTCGTTCGAGGACCGCATCGAGAACCGCGTCCGAGATGCGGTCGGCCAGCTTGTCGGGATGCCCTTCGGTAACCGATTCCGATGTGTGAGTTGTGATGGCCATCAAGCCTCCTTCAGGTGCGATCGTAGCGTCTCAGGCTTCCATGCTCAACTCCGGTTCGGTGCGATGATCCGCGAAGACCGACTCGGCTGATTGATTCCGGGGAATGTCTCGTTGGCGTACAATTGACGGGATGAGCGAACGCGAAGCTCTGAAGATTGTGGAACTGGATTTCGCGACATCGACCCAAGACGTGGCGCGGTCTTTGCTGGGGACCGATCGCTGTCCGGACATCATTGTCGCCAAGACGCAGACGGCGGGACGCGGGCGATGTGGGCGATCGTGGAGCTCTCCGATCGGGGGAATGTACGCCACGATGATCGTCCCGACGAGCGACCTGCTGTTTGCTCGAGCAGCGCTTGCCGTCACGAACGCGCTTCGCCAGATAGGGATTCATCCCTCGATCAAGTGGCCGAACGATCTGCTCGTGGCCGGGAAGAAGATGGCCGGGCTCCTGGTCGAGGTGATCGGAGATCGTGCCCTGGTTGGCGTCGGCATCAACCTCGACGCGGCTCCCGTCCCCGAAGCAACATGTGTCGGGGCGTACGTTGCCCCCCCGCCTTGTGCCAGCGCTCTGGCATTGAAGGTGTGGCAAGCGTGGCCACACGGCGCGGCCGCGGAAATCCTTCTCGACTACCGACGGCAGTGCGCCACCTTGGGACGAAGGGTCCGAGTCGATCGCGGGACCCCCGCCGGAGAATCGGTCTGCGGAATCGCCGTGGACATTGATGAGACAGGCGCTCTGGTCGTTGCCGGCGACGAGGGCGAGGCGATGCCCCCCATCGCCTTGACCCTAACCTGTGGCGATTGTCGCCACCTTGATCCCGAGGAAGGCATCTGGCTTGCTTCGCAAGAGCGATCGGCCTAGACTGAAAGGGAGCCACAAAAATGAAAGCCGCATTCTGGAAACGCCAACAGCAGATCGAAACTCTCGTCCTCGGACATCTCGGAGAAGTGGCCAAGGCGATCGGATTCTTCCAGGGATCGTTGGTCGCCTATCTTCGGGATCACGATGTGGACAAGGCGGCGAAACTGGCGTTTGAGACCCATCGTGCCGAAGGAATCGCCGACGATGTGCGCCGCGAGGTTGAGGTGAAGCTTCTTGCCGGAGCTCTATTGCCTTCGTCAAGGCGCGATGTGCTGCAAGTGATCGAGCAGGTGGACCGCTTGGCCAACTCCGCCGAAGCGATCCTTGACTACCTTCTGTTCCAGAAGCCGGAAATCCCGGCCGAACTGTCGGAGGTCATGCTGGAGATCGTGGAAAAGACGGGCGAGATCTTCTCCAAGGTGGAATCGATGATCGGACACCTATTCCGCGACCTCTCTCGGATGCATGAAGAGACACAGGCGATTGAGAAGATCGAGGGCGAAATCGATCAGCGCGAACGGGCAATCATCAAGAGACTGTTCAAGATGGATCTTGACCTTGCAAGGAAACTCCAACTCCACGGATTTGTCGAACGGCTGGTGGAAATCTCCGATCGAGCGGAGGATCTATCGGACTATGTGGACATCATCGCAGTGGATCGCCACTTCTAGGGGGGAATTCATGTCGATTCTCGAACAGGCGATTGCGCTTGAGGAACGTGCGGAGACCTACTATCGATCCTCCAAGCAAGGCATTGAAGACCAGGGCGCGCTTTCCGTTCTTGATCTTCTGGCGAGCGAAGAGCATGCGCATGCAGAGGCGCTGCGTGCGGTTGAGCCGATCACGCAAGCGCGGGCCATTTCGGCGCAAGACACGGGCCTAGACCTTCTGAATGAGGTGAAGCGCTTGGTTTCGGCGAAGGTGGAAGGCGGCCTCGACACGGTCTTCTCCGACACCTCCATGCAGGGGATCCTCCAGGCGGCGATGGAGATCGAGCAAACCACGGAGGCGTTCTACCGGGATCACGCCGAATCAGCCGCGGACGAGGATACGCGCCGTCTGTTCGCGGATCTGGCCGAGCGAGAACAGAAGCACTACCTGATCGTCAGTTCGCTTGCGGAGTACTTCGATCGTCCGCAGGCGTGGGTCGAATCAGCCGAGTTCGGACTGCGGCTCGACGACTACTAGGCCCTGCTGCGGGGAATACCGCCCCCGTCAAGAATCAGGGAGTTTCGGAACGGATTCGTTGAGCTCATCCACCGGGTGACTTGTCTTTGTACATCTGAAGATCCGCCGTATGGAGAGCGGCCTCCAACGGGCCATCTTGGCTCGGCCGCCACGAAGACGTTCCGATCGCCAGATGTACGGGGAAGTCCGTAAGGGTTTGCTCCTGGTTCCAGCCAGCCACGGCCGAGCGGATACGCTGCTTCATGATGCGGATGCTCTCGCCGTTTCGCGGGAGCACGATCAGGAACTCATCCCCCCCGAACCGTACAAGCTGATCGCTTGTGCGGATCTGACGCCGCAGCAACGCGGCGACAGCAATCAGCACCTGATCTCCGCGGAGATGTCCGAGCCGATCGTTGATTTCCTTGAACCGATTGATATCGATGAGAAGGAACCCGATGACCCCTCCGTAACGGGTCGCTTGAGCGGCCAGCGTGGGGATTGTCGCCGTAAAATAGCGACGGTTGAAGGCTCCGGTGAGAGGATCGAGAAACGCCTTCGATTCGAGCTCCTTGCCGAGACGGAGCCGGTTGAGAACGATCGCTGCATAGCGGAGGAGAATGTCCAGCTGACGGACCCGTGGTGATTCGAATGTCGAGGATTGGCCGGAAGCCGCGAAGAACAAGCCATGACGTCCGAGTGGCGCACAGAGACCGGACACCCAATCCGAACGAAGCTCAGAGACGCAACGGTCGATGCGGATCGGGATGCCGAAGTCGAGCACACGTTTCGCCTCGTCGGATGCGCACAGCTGATCGACGAACTTCTCGGGGAAGACGCCGGACGCGCTGCGCGTTGTGACCACCCCTTGGTTGAACAACACAACCGCACACCGCCGCAGCCCGAGGACTTCGACCGCGGCAATGACTGTGAGATCGCTGACATCTCCGTCCGTCGAGCACAGATCGAGTTCGTGAGCGGCCTCATGTAGCTTCTCCAGCGTCCGGGTTGATGCTTCGAGCGCCTGCACGGCAGCTTGGTGCTCCGTGATGTCGCGAACAACCACGACGACGAAGGACTCGTCTCCGATCGAGAAGAGCTTTGTGCTGACCTCGGTGGGGAACCTCGATCCATCACGGCGGATCCCAACCGCGGTCACGAAGACCCCGCCCGTGGTCCGTTCCTGATTGATGATCGCCGGGAATGACGAGGTGATTTCCGGTGGAACAAGGTCCGCCGCGGTGAATTTCAGCAGCTGCTCTCGCGGGTACCCGTACAGGGTGCAGGCGCGATCGTTGCATTCGAGGATGCGCCCCTCCAGCGATTCGAACAACACCGCATCCGTCGAGGCGGCGAACAAGGCTTGCAGTCTTTGCTCACACGAAACGAGCGCATCGCGAAGCGATGCATTTTCTGCTTCGACCCCGCGTCGTCTTGCCTTTGGCTCCTGCGGCTGGGTGTTTGACGCCGATGTTTGTCCCATGACTCCTTCCCAAGGCACACGCCAGCAAGTGATGCTCTCCATTCTGGGAGATCGATCCCGCCGAGGCAAATCGGGACGAAACCAGGTGTATCAGCGACCAGGCAATCGCATACGATGCAGGAGGTCGCGAAACGTTCGCGTCGGATGCAGCTCTCTTGGTAGCTGTTCTGCAGGAGTCGGCGTCAAACGTACACGGAAATCCCGAGGATCAGATGAACGGTGGCAAGGAGAAGCGCCGCAATCGCCATCCCTCGGTGTACCTTGACGGGAACTCGGCGCAGTGGACGGACATAGCGCTTCAGCGAGACAAGAACCGCCGTGGCGCCGAACAGTGCGTAGGTCGCGAACCCCAACAAGGCGACAAGCGGAAACACTCCCCAGGTTACTCCGTAGGCCCAGCCCGCAATTGTATCCATCCGACCCCTCCTCTCCGTTGTCCGCACCTCTCTTCTCCGCCGAAGCGTGAACCGTTGCAGGATAGGGGCTTCGCGCCGTCTGTGTCAACGCAGCTTGCTGCCGATCAAACGTGACGATACCGTACAAACGTTACAGGGAGGCATCAGACATGGATGGGAGTCTTGGTGGGAAGTTCGCCGTTGTCTGCGGAGCGAGTCGAGGGCTGGGGCGGGCTTGCGCGGAAACCCTGGCGCATGCGGGGGCCGACCTGGTGGTGGTTTCTCGCAACAAGGCGGAACTTGCCCGGACCGCCGCGCAGATCGCTCGGGAAACCGGTGTAGACGTGCTTCCCGTGGCCGCCGATCTTGGCGTTGGCGAGGACATCGAGCGGTTGTTGGCCGCGGTGTCGGAGCGAGAAGAAGGGATTGACATTTTGGTCCACAACACCGGTGGCCCCCCCTCCGGAACCGCAATCGAACACGATGATCAGGCGTGGCAAGATGCGTTTGCCGATCTTCTTCTGTCGGCTGTTCGCCTGTGCCGGGGCGTGGTCCCGCTCATGCGGAAACGCGGCGGGGGAGCGATGGTGTTCAACACCTCGTTCACCGCACGGGAGCCGGAACCGGGCCTCGTGCTTTCGAACGTCTTTCGCGCCGGCATCATCGCGTTTGCAAAGACGCTGTCGCGCGAGTTGGCCCCAGACGGGATCCGGGTCAACTGCGTCTGCCCCGGCCCGTTCGACACCGAGCGGATGCGGGAGCTAATCGATCAGACCGCGGACCGAACCGGCGAGCGGCGAGACGAGATCGCCGATCGATGGGAAAAGCGCATCCCGCTGGGACGCCTGCTTGACCCGAAGGAGCTGGCAGCGCTGGTCGCGTTCCTATGCTCGCCGCAAGCAAGCGGCATCACCGGTGTCGCCATCCCCGTGGACGGCGGACTATTGCACGCGCTGTAGCGTCGGCCCAGTCGCAGAATGAATGGATTGCCTTCTGCGCTTCGCGTGCGACAGATGTGGCCATGGACGTTCGTGGCGGATCAGGAGGATCTTCTTGAGGATGCAAGAAGTGGGCTCCAGGCCCGGGCGATGTCCCCTCCGCGCCGGCGCGACAGATGGCGCTATGCGGGAGGAACCAACGACGTGCGCCGGAAGCGATCCTCACTGGAAACAACATCCCTCTCACAATGGGGAACGCTTCTCAAGTTCGAATCCCCCAGGCTCCATGGGGTCGAGCCCATGGAGCTCGGGAACTGGACGTCGAGAGACTTTTGGGGAATCTTCTGATGGAACATCACCGTCGTCACAGGCCTCGAAGCTGTCGTGTCACGCCACTTCCTCCGGTGCGCTGGAAGGACTCACCGCAAGGCGTTGCGGAGATCCTCGACGCTCGCGAACTCACAGAGATCGACGCCATGTTCGCGCAGCCAGCTTCGGAGCCGCTCGTCGAAGCGTCTGGCAGCCCCGGCCAGATCATCCAGCGGTTCTGAGGCCAGCGCCAACAGATCGGGGAATCCTGCTTCGTCATAGGAAGCCGCCGATTCGCTGTACGGAGCAACCTGCCTGCGTCTAGGCCCTTCCTGGGTGTCGTGAAGAATCCACGTGACATCTCGCTGCAGGTTGTGCGCTTCGAGATTCGCGGCCACGCGATCCCCCGCCTCACACGCCGTCAGCAGCTTGCGTACGATGTCCTTCATCTCAGGGTAGCCCTGATTGAATGCCACGCGGAT
>RXOA01000032.1 GCA_003979035.1 Candidatus Bipolaricaulota bacterium | reverse complement strand
GACTCCCGAACTCGGGGTGATCGCCAGTGGCGACCGTCCCGATCTTCATGAGGCAGCATTGGAGGTTCCCGGACTACGGGCTCTGATCCTCACGGAGAATCGCCGCCCACCACAATCGACGATCGACAAGGCCAATAAGCACGCCGTCCCCGTTCTCCTCGCCGGGCAGACCACGCTCGCCGCGGCATCTCTCTGCCAAAGCCTCCTTGATCGGACATGGATCAAGCCGGGGGAGATCCTTGAATACGCCACCGAACTGTTCTTGTCGAACGTGGACATCGAGAGGCTGGTCGAGAAGGCGATCGATCGCTAGCGCCAGGTCTCTCTGCCGATCCGGCTTCGAACACTCCTATCTCCATCCGCTCGCGGTCTACGCGATTTCGTTGATTCGATACTCGCTTGTGATCTCAGCAACCCCGCCAAGCGTGTTGGCAATCGGACAGTACTTCGAAAGCGAGAGCTCAATCGCCCGCTCGATGTTTTCCGGCGGAACGCGCCCCACGATATGGTACGTAAGACGAATCCGCGTGATCGCCTTGGGGTAATCCGGCGCACGGTCGTCATCGACGGTGATCCGCAGGGATTCAACCGGTGTCTTCATCTTGCCAAGGATGGAGATCACATCCATCCCCGTGCAACCGCCAAGAGAAGACAGAAGGACTTCAACCGGACGAGCGGCTTGGTCGCTGCCTCCTGATGCCGTCGCGGCATCCATCACAACCGGATGCCCGCTTGCTCCGCGGCCAACGAATTTCATTCCCCCCTCGTAAACGACAGTTGTGACGCCCATGAGAAATCCTCAATATATAAATATTTCAATACTTGACTTTTTTGATATTCCGGTTACCATTGTAGCCAAACCTCGGAAGGAGTGCCAATGGCAGAACGCGACGACCATCTACGCGAATGGAGCGACAAATTCGCATCGCTCGCAAGCGAGCCGCGTCTTCGTATTGTCGATCTTCTGTCGAACGGGAAGCTCCATTGCCAAGAGGTGATTGGGAAAATGGAACTCAGTCAGCCCGCCGTCTCCTACCACCTTGGAAAGCTGGAGAGAGCGGGACTTCTGATCAAACAAAGAAACGGAGCAACGAACTGCTATCAGCTCAGCGAAACTGCACAAGCGCTGGTACGTCTGATGGAGAAGGAGGGATTCTCAAGATGAAGACAGTCACCGTATACACAACCCCCACCTGCGGATGGTGTGGCGCCGTGAAGTCCTATTTGCAGGAGAAGAACATTCAGTTTGATGAAGTCGATGTATCGGTCGACATGGACAAGGCGCGTCAGATGGTCGAGAAGAGCGGTCAATACGGCGTTCCCGTTGTAGATGTCGATGGCGATATTGTCGTGGGGTTCGATCGAGCCAAGCTGGATTCGCTTCTCGCGACGGCCTAGGCAATCCGAGCAACAACCGCCGTCCGTATCAGGATGGCGTCTCGCAATCCGAGCGTACGAACGGCGGTGTTGTGTTCATGGAGCAAACAGCGGCAATGGATCGAGACTCGCGATGTCGATTTCACTTCGCGGTCGTACACGTTTGACGCGATCCCGCTGGATACGTTGGCGGCGTGGCGCAACCGGAACGACGTCGCCGACAATCCGGTCGAATCCTTCGCTCTCGAGAGGCGGTTCGTAGAGCCGGTAGAACACCTCAAAACGCTCTCTCTCGAATCCGGAAACAATCAAATCCGGAAACGCTTCTGCCAATCCCTCAAGCTGCCGCTTCTTGCGTTCGTAAAGCTCATCCACCGACAACAACCGCATCACGTAGGCAACCGTTTCTCGGCCGGCAAGCGCTCCCACCTCGATGAGGCGGCGACGCTCATCCACTGTGAGGTTCGTGTTGTCAACGCAGACAACCTCCGCTTCGGACTCAATCGTCTCGATCAGCGTCGAAGCAAAGATCCCTTCAACCGAATCCTCGAACACGGGATCGTAATCGCGATGGAAGACCGTCCGTCGGATCACGTCCTTTGAAACCACAACCCACTCCGGATGCTGTAGGCGAAATGTCGTTTTCCCCGACCCGGAAACCCCAACCAACACGACAAGCTGCCTCATTGCTTCCCCCTCATGAACTGCGATTCAGTATCAGCAATCAGCCGCGGATTGGTCAAGCAAACCGTCCGATGGAACACAGCTCATCAGAAGGGGACTTTCACGCTCGAAGAATGCAGCCGTTTCATCAAACCGTCTCCGCAAGCCGGACTGGTCGATCCGGTCGGTTTCGTCCGCGATTCGAAGCGGACAAACGCTCCCCCTACTCCTCCCGGGAAGATGGCGAATCCGCCAGAAGCTCAATCCGATGAACATCCTTCACCCAGTAGCTACCGGCCGATTCGGCATCGTACTCCGCATTGCTGACATCACCGTCTTCCGGGAGCACGGCGATGCGCGGCCCATCTTCCCACGCCGGCACGTCCGTACCGTTGAAACGGTATGCGAGCACCATTGGGTAATCGGAGTCCTCAACCCGTGACCGTTCGATCCTGACTGCGTACCCATCCGCGGCGGTGACAAGAAGCGCATCGTAGGCGACGTTGGTTCCGATCAGCTCCGACAGCAGAACTCCCTGGTAGACGCCGTCATCTCGCCAGTTCCCGTATTGGTTCTGGTACACGCCTTCCCGTTCAATCCCCCCGATCCTCTTCGCGTCTTCAAGAAGAACAGAGATGATCCCGCCACCCGGAAAGACAATCTCGACCAAGAAAGTCTTCCGCTCAAGCGCGGAACGCAAGACAATCGGTGCAAGGACCGCAAGCATGAGCGCGACAAACGCCAACAGCCAACCTCGCCGTATCTTCTCCCGGCCTACGCCCACTGGAACCTCCGTGCAAGGAGACTCACCACGGCCAATGTGGCCGACAGCACAAGGAACAACGTATCCGCACCTGTCCATCGCAGCGGGCGGCTCCAAGTTCGGCGTTTGTCAGTCCCAAACGCTCTTCCCTTCATGGACATCGTCACTGCATCCACTCGAACCAGTCCGGAGACAAGCACCGGCACGAAGGTGTAGTAGATCGCTCGGCGCACTTCGGACGGCCGCCGGTACGAAAACACGATCCCACGAAGGCGCTGCGCCTCGCGCACGCGCGAGAGTTCTTGAGAGAAGAAGGGCACAAACCGAAGGGCAAGGCTGAGGACAAATCCGAACCGGTACGGAATCCCCGCACGAATCAGGACATGGGTCAGTTCATCGGGATCCGTCAGCACGACAAACAGCATGCTCGAAGAGAGAATGACGAGGAATCGCAGCGCCATCTCGGCGCCCGAGACAAGCCCTTGGTCCGTGATGCTCCCCCACAGAACCACGCGCCCAATGTGGATGGACAACGCCTGAGACACGAACAGCACCAGCGAAAACACCGCCACGAATCGCAGCTTCCGGGCGAAGATGAGGATCGATCCCGTGAATGCCCGCGCAACGGCAAGGATCAAGAGCAGCACGGCCAGCTTGACGCCAATCCCGGGGGCAACAAGGACTGCAGCAACGCAGCCGGCAAGGAGGAGAAGGTTCCCTACCGGCCCCGAGCGAGGCGTTACCTGCCCGATTTCAAGATGCGTCACTGTCTGTCCTCCCAATAGCCCGGCGTATACGCATGTCGTCCTTGCTCGGACAGGTGGGCGAACACGGAATCGGGAGAGCCGCACGGAACATCGTCGCCAAGGTAGAGCACCCGATCGGCAATCGAGGCCACAAGCTCAACATCATGCGATACGAGAACGATGCCTGCGCCACGCTCAGCCGCTTCGCGAATCTGCGACAACACCCAGATGACATTGGCGCGATCCTGGCCGATGAACGGCTCATCCAGCAAGAGCAGGTCCGGTCTCCGGGAAAGCGCGGTGGACACGGTGAGCCTCCGTTGCTCTCCCATGCTAAGCGACAGAGGCGAAGCATCCGCCAATCCGTCGAGCCGTGATTCGGATAGAAGCCGGTTGAGCTTCGACTCATCACGAACGCCATCGATGGCATACTCGCGTCGGATCGTTCGCTCGAAGATTTGGTGATGGGGATGTTGTGAAACAAATCCCAGTCGGAGGCTCTCCTCGCGCTTGATCCGCCCCCCCTGTGGCGCGTCGAGATCGGCGATCAATCGTAGCAGGGTTGTTTTCCCGCACCCGTTCGGACCAATCACCGCAATGACTTCTCCCCGGCGGATCGAAAACGACAGGTTCTGGAACAACGGTCGCCCACCGTACCCAAAACCGATTTCCATTACATCGATCAGGGGAGGATCGCCAGGGGAGCAGAGTCGCTGTCCTGCCTTGCTCCGGGCCTGCGGCCATCCCGCCCGGAGGCGCATCTCGGCAAGATCGTAGTGAGATCGGATATGGCGCCGTTCGACCACATGACCGCGATCGAGCACCATGACGCGAGGGGAGTATTGCACCAACGGAGCAAGGCGATGCTCGACCACGGTCACCGTGCGCCCTTCTCGACGTCGCAGTTGTCCAAGAACATGGAAGATCATCTCGGCCCCATCCGGGTCCAGATTCGCCGTCGGTTCATCAAGGAAGATCCATGCCGGCCCCATTGCCAGAATCGAGGCAATCGCAAGCCGTTGCATCTCGCCCCCGGAAAGCGCCGTAGTGCTCCGCTCTGCAAGATGGAGAATGCCGACCTCGCTCAACGCGACGTGAACTCGGGATTCCACTTCCTGAGCAGGAACGCAAAGGTTCTCCGGCCCGAACGCGACCTCCTGCCAGACATTCAGTGTGCAGATTTGCGCGTCCGGATCCTGCTGAACGTAACCAAGAAATGGCGAAATGTCCGACGGATCGCGCCCGAGAAGCGGCATCCCGTCAAGCCAGGCCCCGCCTTGAACATCGGCGGGGATGACATCGGGAACAAACCCCGCCAACGTGCGGCAAAGCGTAGATTTTCCACACCCCGACGGCCCGGCGAGCACGACGAGCTCTCCCTGTTCGATCGTTTCATCGACCCCGTCGAGCGCCGGAGCTTCCCGCCGCGGGTACTGAACGCGAAGCTTCTCGATCCTGAGCCCATCCCCCTGTCTGCAGCTTCTAGCGGACAACAATCCGGCTCACCTGCTTCACCCAGTAAGATCCGTCGAACCCTGCGGCGACCAGGTTCAACGCCCCATCGTCAAGAACCAGGATCACGTCATCCCTTGCTTGCAGCGTCCTCAGATCGAACGTCGTCTGGTATCCGTCAGATCCGACAATGACGACGTCGGTTGCCTGCTCGTCCAGCACGACTTCCTCGAACACCCGAGCGACGGGAACGCCCGTGTACGGCTGAGGAGGAATGTAGCTGATGGATCCTCGCATTTCCGTCGTGATCGTCACTTCAGCATCTATCCAATCTTGGTATCGGAAGTCGATCGTCTCGGCAACCGCGCCGGAAATCCGAAGCGTCCCCGCCGAAGCAAACGGATCGTAAACCGCCGTGTAGTAGTACACCGCACCCGCGAGCAGTCCCAAGAGGGCCATCACGGTGGCGCCGTTCCGAATCCAGACACGTCGCCGCGGCTTCGCGGACATAGACGCGGATTCCTCCTCCACCGAGGCCGTTCTCCCCCCAGCCACAAGATTCGAGTCGCGAAGGATTCGCAGCAGGTCCCACGCAAGCATCCCGCCGAGAATGGCGCCGGAGATCGCCGCAAGCCCGGCCATGAACCAGATGAATCCCAGAGAGATCCCCGAGAAGTACAGTGCCTGGAACAAGAAGACGTTGGATGCGGACGCAAGTCCGCCGACGATCATCATCACCGATAGGCGCGGGCGCCGCGTGAGGCTCATCCCTACATCGACGATCAATCCTTCGATCAGAGAAACGGCGACGATTACCACACCGTGCGTCCCTCCGGACAGGAACTCAACCAGCCCCTTGGCCGCTCCGGTCAAGGTTCCCGAGCCGAATCGACGCGTGAGCGCCCGCGCAAGGAGCGGCCAGATGATGTGCAGTCCGGCGATGAGCTGCCCCGCGCCAAATGGAACTCCGAACAAGCGATTGATGAGGTTGCCGATGTATCCGATGTAGGTCGAGAGAACCCCGCCCACGGCAGCCAAGAGAGCTGCCAGAACAAGGTCTCTGACCTGCAATCGAGAGCGGGAGCGGTCGCTGCACCGGGGCTGTTGCGCGGGCACTCGTGAATCCATCGTGTTCCCTCTTGTCACGGCGATGCGGGGTCTAGAACTGGAGTTCGATCCGCGCCAAGAACTTTACCGACCGCAGCGAGATACCCGCTGGGAGTTCGACCGAATCATCGTACACAAAACGCATGAATCCGTCGGAATCCGGTTCGAGGAACACGCCATCCTTCTTGAACGCAACGACAAATCGATCATCACGCGCGATCAGGTCGGAAGAAACCTCCTGGGTATAGTCGTCGTCGGCAATGAGTGCCACGGTGTACCCGGAGGCAGCCGCCGCATCGCTGAAGTCGGTGTCGTTGTAGTGGAGCCCTTCTTCCAACGCCGGGAAAACGTCGTCGTCCACGAACGCCACCAGCCGCCACAATGGCAACCCGGTATAGGTATGCGTCTCTCCCTTGCTTGTGACGGTGACGGTTGACGTATGACAAGGACAGCCGATACCCGCCTCCAACTCACTGCGAGTGAAGGTCCGCTCGACCGCGCCAATCGTCTCCAACGTGTACGGTTCATAGGCACCGAGCACCTCGATTCCCACCACCATCCTTGCTGAAAGCGAGCTTGGGAAGTGAGGGATGGGGTCACCGATCTGGACAATACGGAGCGGACCCGGATCAAAGGGCATTGTTTCGCCGTTCTCCATATACGCCAGAACCCAAACCCCCACCGATGTGTCCAACAACATCTCGGCTTCGTAGTTCATGGAGTATCCATCGGATGCCGTGACACGGATCGTTGCATCCCCCGGAACATTGCCGATGAATGTCGACATCGGAACACCCGTGTAGGTCGCCGTGTAGTCGATTCCTGCGGAATTCGTGAACGTGCCCGCCGCCTCGATCTGCTCCAATTGCCGGAGATCGAACCGCGTGTAGTCCAAGGTTACGTCGCCATGGATCACAGAGAGAAGGATCTCGTCATCGGCGGTCGGAGGGGGAGCCGCTTGAGCGGCTCTCATCGCCGTGACCAACTCGTCAAACGACAACGGTGTCGCCCCATCCACGACAAGCTGCGCGACTCCGTTCACGCGGAAGCCGGTGGTCGAAGGCATCTCACCGAAGTAGTGCGCACCCTCCGCTCCGAAGGCGGCAAGCATGTCTTCGTTGCTGAACATCCGGTCGGCGGGCAAGAACACGAGCATCGCTTCATCATCCGCGTCCAGGGCCAGCGCAACGGTCCCTGCAGGTGTCCCGCCAGTAAGCACCGCCGCAGGAATCCACTTGGAGTAGCCGTCCCCGGCAACAACGTCCACCCCTTCGGCGGCGGCGATCCCCGCCGCGGCGAGGATGTCAATCAAAGCAACCCCTTCATACGTCGCACTCTCTTTCCAATTCGCGTCGGAAGAGTCGAACACGGGGCCTTGATATGAGACCACTCCGGACACCGCCGGTAGGGTATCCAGGACGATTTCTTGTGTTCCTCCGTCCCAAACGACAAAAACCGACTGCGCCGTCGCGGCCATGCTCATCGCCAACATCACGCTCGCAACCATCCCTCGCAGCAACAACCTTCGTCTCATTCCATCTCCTTCATGGGGTACACCTGGATTGCCGTCGCCGCGATCATCGCTTGGGCAGTCGAGCCGACTTCAAGCCCACTCGTCGCCAACCCACGGCTCGTGTGAACGGCATTCAGTTCGAACCCGGATTCGGGTTCGGCAACCACGACATCGACGATTTGTCCCAGCCGCCGGATCTTCTTAACGCGGACGGAGAAACGATTCTCCCAGATTCCCGGACATTCGGAGCACCCGGGTGTCGCAAGCATGACGGCCTCGGGAGGGATTTCGATCGTCAACTTCTCATTCTGAGAGAACGACAACACAAGAAGCCGCCCCTCCCCGAATTGCACAGCGCAAAGAGCACCGTCTCGTTCCATCACGCGAACAAGAAAGCGATTCTTCTCTTGCAGCGGTGATCTCAGCAGCCGATCAACATCTACGTCAGCGACCGTTCCTTCGGTCGGGCGAAGGCGCTCCAGCCAGAGCAGGTGCTCAACGACTTCTCGAGGAT
>RXOA01000031.1 GCA_003979035.1 Candidatus Bipolaricaulota bacterium | reverse complement strand
CTTCATCGCGAGCTTGGCGACGATGCTTGGAGAGCGTTGGTCGATGAGACGGACGATGCGCGCCGTGATCCGATCTCTTATTGGACATCCCAAGCGAAGGCGATTCTTTCCTGCGCCCAGTCGAGATGATCTCGCCAAGTCGGGACGATCGATTCGGAGCGGTGCTTTTCTGATGTGGCGGGGCGGGTGAACACGCGTCCGCCGAGAGACAAGCATGCATGGCGTGGCGTGGCGAGGGGGCAAGACATGGATCGAACCGCTGCGGCCTATGAGAGGCTGAGTGGTGTGTACGACGTCGATTGGCGGCACGCCGTGGATTCGTACCTCCCGCTGCTGGATCGCCTTCTTGGTCAAGAGAGGGGAAAGCGCATTCTCGATCTTGGCTGCGGAACGGGTCTTCTTGCATGGGAGCTTGCAAGGCGAGGGCACGAGGTTGTCGGCATCGATCTGTCGCCGGCGATGATCAACGTGGCAAGGAGGAAGGCAAGCGGTTGGGGCAAGACCATGGCCGCAACCCATCCGGGTCCTGAGATTGACACCGACATCGGTCTTGATCGCACGACCGCTGCCCCCGCCAAGGTGGCGTTCTCCATCGGCGACATGCGCAGTTTTCGCGTGGCGGAGCAGTTCGACCTCGTGACGTGTACGTTTGATGCTCTCAATTATGTGACGGAGATTCCCGAGCTTCATGCGGCGTTTCGTTGCGTCCGCGATGCGGTGAGCGATCACGGACGGTTCGTTTTCGACTTCGCCACGCCGGCCATGTATGAAACGCACCCCCGGGGAGCATCGCATCGCACGATCGGATCGGAGCGGATTACGCAGTGGCTGCGCTATGATCGAGCATCACGTCTTGCTGTCACGTGGTTCCGATTTGGCGATGATGTGGTTGAGATGCACCGGCAACGCGCCTATGAGATGGTTGAAGTGGCAAGAGCCCTCCGCGGGTGCGGCATGGCGGTCGAGCAAGCATTCTCGGGCTGGCGGATGCGTGCCTACGATTCGCTGGCGCAACGGGTGATCTGCCTTGCCGCCCCGTTCCCGGATGAGGACGAAGGTAAGCTTCGGACGGATGCAAATGCGCGAATGTCCGAGAAACCCACGAGGAATGAACCTTGAACGATCTAACGAGCCAACGGCTTGAATATCCGGCTGCCCGACGCTCGCAGCACGTCGACATGCTGCATGGATTCGCCGTTCCCGACCCCTATCGATGGATGGAAGAGATCGATTCTCCCGAAGTGCAGTCATGGATCGATTCCGAGAACGCATTGCTGGAAGCGTTTCTGGATCGAAGCCCCCGCCGGGGCGAGATCTCGGACCGTGTCGGGGCGTTGGCTGCCTACGAGACCATCTCGGTGCCGATCGAACGGGGCGGACGACGCTTCTTCCTGCGGCATGACCCTGCTCTTGATCAGGCGGTATTGTGCGTCATGGAGACGGAGCCGGACGCGGTCGCACGAACCATCTTGGATACCAACGCCATGAGCGAGGAGGGTACAGTCGCGATCGCCGGGTTTGCCCCTGATGCGACCGGCAGCCGGCTGGCGTACGGCCTCTCCGAAGCGGGGTCGGATTGGCAGCAATGGCATATCTTGGATGTCGACACCGGCGAGGAGTTCGGCGAGGTCCTGAACTGGATCAAATTCACCCAGCCTGTTTGGAGCAAGCGCAGATCAGGACCAGAACCAGGGCCAGGATCAGGATTCGAATCGGGCTTGGGCTTGGGCTTCTACTACACACGCTACAGCGCCCCGGAAGACGGCGAAGAGTTCAAGCAAGCCAACCGTTGCCAGAAGGTGTTGTTCCATCGGCTCGGAACTTCTCAAGCTGAGGACGAGCTCATCTATGAGCGTCCTGAGCATCCGGAGTGGCGCTTCCGGCCCCAGCTTACGGATGATGAGTCCTACCTCTTGTTGACGGTCTTCCGTGGAACGCACCGCGAGACAGGATTGATTGCACAACGTCTCGACGATCGGGGGGGAGAGCCGTTTGGGGTCCTGTTATCATTTGGCGCCGCGTACCATGTGATCGGCACGGACGGCTCGCGCCTGTTTCTTCAAACGACACAAGAGGCTCCAAGAGGGCGGATTGTCTCGTTTGATCTGGATCTTGATCTCGATCTCGACCCGATCGGGCAGGGAACAGACTTCGATCAGCCGTCGTTTCTCTCGACGTGGATTGAAATTGTCTCGGAGCGGGAGGACACGCTTGATCGCGCCGTCTACGCGGCAAACCGCTTCGTGCTTGCCTATCTACACGATGCCGGGGCGCGGCTTGTTGTGGCCGACCGGCGTGGGGAGACGATTGCGCAACCTCAGCTGGCGGAGATCGGCGCGATCGTCGACCTTGCGAGCGTGGCGGAATCGTCCTCGGTCTACGCGGTGGTTGAAGGGTTTGCCGATCCGGGAACCGTCATCGAGATCGATACGCGTGAGGGTCAATCCAAGTCATTCCACAAAGCGCAGACTCCGTTTGACTCGAACGCGTTTGTCACGGAACGCCATTTCTATGAAAGCAAGGATGGGACGAAGATTCCGGTGTTTGTGAGCCGAAGGCGGGATGTCCCCGATGATGGATCGGCTCCGGTCTACCTATACGGATACGGCGGATTCAACTTGGCGATGTCGCCGCAGTTCAAGCTTGCGCATCTGGCGTGGATGGATCTGGGCGGGGTGTTCGTGCAGGCGTGCCTGCGGGGCGGGGGCGAATACGGACGGGCCTGGCATGCGGCGGGATCCTGCGAGAACCGGCAGAATGTGTTCGACGATTTCATGGCTGCGGCGGAGTGGCTGCTGAAGTCGGGACGAGCGACACGCGATCGATTGGCGATCGGAGGACGCAGCAACGGGGGATTGCTTGTCGGCGCCTGTATGACGCAAAGGCCGGACCTCTTTGCCGCCGTGCTTGCCGCAGTCGGGGTACTGGACATGCTTCGATTCCACCGATTCACGGTGGGGGCGGGGTGGGTGTCGGACTACGGATCTCCGGATGATCCGCTGCTGTTTCCCATCCTCCGGCGGTACTCTCCAGTCCACAACATTCGCCCTGGATGGAGCTATCCGGCAACGCTTGTCACAACGGGGGATCACGATGATCGAGTGTATCCCGCGCACAGCTTCAAGTTCGCCGCCGCGCTCCAACACGCTCAGCCGATGAG
The DNA here is from genome assembly GCA_003979035.1 of Candidatus Bipolaricaulota bacterium. Classification (GTDB taxonomy): domain Bacteria; phylum Bipolaricaulota; class Bipolaricaulia; order UBA7950; family UBA9294; genus RXOA01. Next base: position 4,958 of record RXOA01000031.1, on the reverse strand, counting down.
CGAGGAACCGGACGGATCGAGCGGAGATCCTCCCGCCCCGATTCTTATCCGCGTCGATCGCAATGCGGGCCACGGCCTGGGAAAACCGCGAGGCAAGCTTGTGGCGGAGATCACGGATGGATGGACGTTCATCTTGGATGCGCTCGAGCGCGGAAGTGGATAGGTGATGTTGAATCGGTGTCGGCTCGGGCGCGCGGCAGATGGATCCGAGGTTGAGGCTGGAGTTGCGGATGGGGCTGCGGGCGGGGCGAAGCGACACGTCGTCAGACCTGTCGCACCAGCGCATCAAAGCGAGTAGGAGGAAGACGTGTCACGGACCGAACGAGATTCTCTAGGTCAACTGGAGCTTCCGGATGAGGCGTACTACGGCATCCAGACACAGAGGGCGATTGTCAATTTTCCGGTGAGCGGGCTTCGCGCCGATCCCCTCCTGGTGCGAGCCTACGTCCACGTGAAGCGAGCGGCGGCAGTCGTAAACTGCGATTTGAAGGCCCTGGACGACGTGCGGGCCGGCGCAATCATTCGGGCGGCCGACGACGTGCTGGGGGGAGCTTTGCTCGATCAGTTCGTCGTGGATGTGTACCAAGCCGGTGCGGGGACGTCGTTCAACATGAACGTGAACGAAGTGCTGGCGAATCGGGCGCTGGAAGTGCTCGGGCACCCTCGGGGAGACTACGGGACGCTTTCTCCGAATGACCACGTCAACCTTGCTCAGTCGACGAACGACACGTTTCCCACCGCGGCGCATCTCGCGGCGATGGAGGGCTCTATCCGATTAATCGCGATTGTAGAGGCGCTTGCATCGGCCATTGAAGAGCGCGCAGCGTCGTTTGCCGAGATCCCGAAGTCGGGGCGAACGCACTTGATGGACGCCGTACCGCTCACCCTGGGTGCGGAGGTCGGCGCTTGGTCGAGCGCACTTCGCCGCGCAGCGCGGCGACTGGATCAGCGACGAGACGATCTCCGCGAGCTCCCGATTGGTGGTACTGCAGTAGGAAGCGGCGCAAATGCAGGGGAAGGATACCGAGCAGGCATGATCCATCGACTCTCCGATGCGTACGGAGAATCTCTCCGGGCCGCCTGCGACAGCTACGAGGCATTGCAGAGCCGTGCGCAGTTGGCGGGGTTGTCCGGAGCGCTAAGAGAGCTGGCTCTGGAACTGACCCGTATCGCCAACGATCTCCGCCTCCTGGCGTCCGGACCTGTGACGGGATTTGCAGAGCTTCGGCTTCCCGCAGTGCAGCCGGGTTCATCGATCATGCCAGGGAAGGTCAATCCGGTGATGGCGGAGTGTCTGAACATGGTGGCCTATCAAGTCATCGGGAACGACACGACCGTGGCGATGGCGGCGCAGGCAGGACAGCTCGAACTCAATGTCATGACTCCGGTGATGATTCACAATCTTCTCTCATCGATTGATCTTCTGACTCGGTATCTGCCTGTTTTTCAGGATCGCTGCATCGCCGGGATGAGTGCCGACGAACAGGCCTGCAGAGGGCGGCTCGAAGACAATCCTGCCATCGCGACGCTTCTTGCACCGCGGATCGGCTATCTGCAAGCGGCGGAGATTGCCAGGGAAGCTGTGGCTTGCGGAAGATCGGTCCTTGAGATTGTGCTGGAGAAGAAGCTGTTGGAGGAGACCGAAGCGCGCACTCTTCTCGACCCGATGCGAGTCGCGCGCGGGATCTATCCGCGAGACGATGCGTGTCGTTTCCCTGCTGATTGACGCATCGCTAAACTCGACTTGGGGCGCGCGGAGAGACGGCATCGTCGAGTTGTCGTCGAACTTGGACTTGGATGTGGACCTGGACCTGGATCTGGGCCTTGATCCGGATCTGCATTCGAATCTCGTCAGCATCGTTCGTCGATGTGACGGGGAATCGCCAAAAGGAGGATACGGCGGCGATGAGTGTGATCGAGGTTCTGAAGATGATCGTCGGATTGGCGACCATCGCGACCGGCACCCTGGCGCTTGCCCGACCTCAGTCGATCAGCCGATTTACCGGATTGGTGGCTCCGGGTCCGCGAGGCGTCGGGGAGATTCGCGCTTGGATGGGGGCGTTGCTCGTGGGGCTCGGGGCGGCGGTTGTGATACTCCGCGATCCGGCGGCGTATCGTACGTTGGGGATTGCCTACTTGACCGTCGCTGTGACGCGTGCCGCAACCATGGCCGCCGATCGCACGATGACGGTATCCACGCTGCTCGTGATCTCGGCGGAGGCTGTGTCCGGAGTCCTATTGGTCCTGTAGAGGGGCAGCCGGCTAGGTCGACTCTCGTTCGATGGGAAGGGACTGTCGTCCTCGGCCGACGCCCTCCCCAGTGCACTGCCGTGCGGACGTCAGCGCGCCCGGATTCGTTGGAGACATTCGTTCTTCTCCTCTCCCATTAACGATTCTTGGCTGTATCCTTGAGAGGCTTATTTGGCGCCTCGGCGTGTTGTTCTATGATGAAGTCGGTGGCAAGCAGCTCTTGGCGAATGCAGCGGCGGGGAGTTGCTTGCGAAAAGCTCGCGGACCGGGAATCCCCCTCTTCCGGTCCGCGCTGTCTTGAGAAGCAGTGCAAAGGCGGCGGAATCTCGCTCAGAGTTCCCGGCAACGATTGCGGCGACGAATCGAGAGGCGCACGGAACTTGAATCGAATGCCGCCTCGGGACCGGAACGAAGCACTCGCCGTGTCCAATGGGCATGAGCTTTCGGCGGGCGCTGATCGTGATCGAGTGTGTCGTAGATCACCGTAGAATCGATCGGCGTGCAGTTTGCAGTGCGGAGTGCCGCAATGATCAGCGCCTTAAGAGGGGAGTTGACAAGCGCTCCTCTCTTGTGCTACGGGTAATGTTGAGTGTGATGTGGGTCACATTCGATGTGCGCTCTCTGGCGGGCCGGGTGGATGATGAGGGTGCGTGTCACGGTCACACGGCGAGTGTGTCGGCGCTGTCGAGTTCCTCCGGCCCGCTTCCGCCATGTCTGGAGCGCATTCTGCCGGATCCTCTTAATTGCGGGGTCTGCTCCAAGACGACGCGTTTCCGACGGGAAGCTCCCTCTCAGGTATTCCCTGCGCACCATGGGTTCCAATGAACGCGACGCGAAGCGGCCTCTCCTGGCTGGATCGAACCACGTGGCCGGATGAGAGGTCTTTGCAGCGGCGTTTCCGAGATGAGGTGTAGAAAAGGCCATCGACTGTGGTGGACGGGTTTTCGGAGCTGTGGTGATCCGTATCTAGATCCAGATCTTGGTCCTGTTCATTGCCCGACTCGTGGCTCGCCCTCTTGTTCGAAGAAGCGGGGCATGGCCGCCGAAGCGAGCCGCGATCTCGCCGGAAGGGATGTGTCGGTGTCCAGCTGATGGCCGATCATGATGCATCGTGTTGCAGGGGGCGTCTCACGGACCCGATCCAGCGTGGAATCAGCGCAGCTTGTCGTCCTCCTCGGCGCGTCGAGGAGGACAATTGCATCTACGCCTCATTGAGTGCATTCCCTCGAAGCGCACGCTGACCGCGGCTCTGGTCCGAAACCCATCGCAGTGCACATCGTCGCCGCCAACAGGCGACCCCGGTTTCCGCGTTCCGCGGCGGTCGCCTCTGGCAACTCGGAGGTGTCATTCGGGTCCTTTGTGGACGCCGACGGTTGGCATCCAATCGAGCGTTGATGCAAAATCCGTTCATGGAGGAGATCTCGGTGGAACGACCTCTGAATATCACCTATCAGGTCCGAGAAAGCTCGAGAGCGCGGAATGTTCGCTTTCGCCTTTCACTGGATGATGGGCTCATCGTGATCGTGCCCAGGGGATTTGATGTGCGCCGGATTCCTGCGCTGCTCGACGAGAAGCGGGCGTGGATCGAGCACGTCTCTCGGCGGCTTGAGCAGCAGCGCCGGGATCTTGAAGCGGACCCACCTTCACGATTGCCGGAGCACGTCACCCTGCAGGCGATTGAGCGTTCATTCCGGGTGCGGTACATGGCGTCGTCGGTCTCGAACGTCCAAGTTGAGGAGAGACCGCACGGCGATTTGATCGTTTTCGGGAGAGTGGAGAGCAACGATGTTTGCCGAATCGCGTTGCGGCAATGGACACTCGACAAGGCCAAGCAGCATCTCGTGCCGTGGCTGGTTGCCGAAGCCGACCGCGGAGACTTCCGTTTTGACAAGACGATGGTCCGCTGCCAGAAAACCCGCTGGGGAAGCTGCTCGACTCGGGGAACTATCAGTCTGAATGCGAAGCTCCTGTTTCTTCCTCACGATCTCGTCCGGTACGTCCTGGTTCACGAACTCTGTCATACGGTTCATCCCAGTCACTCCCGTGCCTTTTGGGATCTGCTGCGCGCTCAGGAGCCGCACGCAGATGAACTGAGACACGTGCTGCGAGGCGCCGAGCGCTGTGTTCCCAACTGGTTGGAGTATTGCCCGACGCGAGGCTCAAGCGCCGCCGGGACCGCGTAGATCAGACTACACAGCTCACATCGATGAAGTGGTCGACACGACTTCGATTGTCTTTCTTGGGTGCAGCTCGGAAGCAAGCCACTCGCGCTGCGTTTCTTCTTGTCTTATGCTCTTTGCCGATCAAGCTCAGCGGACGCTTGACGAATGGAGGGACGCATCGATGGCGGATGTCCGGTTTCCCGATGGGACTTCCATGGTGGCTCGACCGCTCTCCGAGCGTCGACCGGACGATCCGAGCCGTGATTACGGGCTCTATCTGGACCCGAAGTGGGCTCCAAGCTGGCCGGCCACCATGATCGACTGGCCCGACTACGGGCTGCCCACAGACTGGCGCCAGGCTGTGGAGCAGATCGAACGCGCGTTCCGAATGGCTCAATCCGGACGACGGGTCGAGATCGGCTGCGTCGGAGGGATCGGACGAACGGGAACTGTCCTTGCGTGCGTGGCCGTCCTTGCGGGAGTCACGAGCCAAGATGCCGTCGATTGGGTCAGGGAACACTACCGGCCGGGCGCTGTTGAGACCAT
>RXOA01000030.1 GCA_003979035.1 Candidatus Bipolaricaulota bacterium | reverse complement strand
CTGCACGGGGATGGATGCCAAGAGGCGCTTCCGGGAGCGGTTCGGAGCCTCGGTCTCCGTAAGTGCCGTAGGTACAACGTTTGTCTTTCCCAGCTGAGCGGATGTCGTGCGGAGTGCGGAGGGTGTCTCGCATCCCGCCCGGCGTTCCTATGCCTGTTCCGCCGCGAGCCGGCTTCGACAAGACTCACTTCGGGCCCTAGTTGCGTACGCATCCTTCGCGAATGGAACGGGTGGGAAACCTGTAACCACGTTGCGTGCACCGTGTACAAAGAGAAGAACTTGGCAACGGAGCAACGGAAGCGTGTACGGAGAGATTCCGGAAGGTGAGCGTGGGGTGGAGGAAGAACACAGAGGAGGAAAAGGAGAAACGAATGGGTATCCATCGCAGGAAGGTTTCCTTCGTGAGAATCATCGTTCCAATCGCTGTTGTCGCTGTGATGACAATCGGTGGTGCGGCGGAAGGACTGATCGAGATCGATCCGTGGGCTGCCGGGGAGGCCCTCGTCGCCGGCAATACATCATTCGCCTTTGACCTGTACAGAACGCTCACGATGGAGGAGCCGGAGGTCAGTGATCCCGGGAATCTGTTCTTCTCCCCGTACAGCATCAGCTCCGCGCTTGCGATGCCCTACGCTGGGGCGAGAGGTGAAACGGCTCAACAGATGGAGAATGTTCTCCAGTTTGGGCTGAGCCAGGACGAGGTGCCCGTGATGTTCGGCCGCCTGATCGATGGCATCCGGTGCAGCAGTTGCAGCCGTCCATGGTCGCAGGGGCGCCTGTTCGAAGTGAGCATGGCCAACAGCCTATGGCTGCAGGATGGATACGACGTGCTAGCGGGATTCCTGAACACGCTAGCGGAGGACTACAAAGCGCCGGCGCGCATTGCCGACTTCTCCGGAGACCCGGATGGATCGCGTCTCACGATGAACGATTGGGTCCTTCGCGAGACGCATGGGACAATCAAGGATCTTCTGTCTCCTGGCGACATCGCGCCTTCCACGCGGATGGTTCTAGCAAACGCGATCTACTTCTACGCGGCGTGGTCCGATCCATTCTCTCGGGAGAGGACGCAGGGTAGCCCGTTCACAATGCTCAGCGGCGACGTGACGTTCGTCCCAACGATGCACGGATCGATCATCGGTGCCTACGCCAGTCTTGATGGCGTGGAGGTGGTCGACGTTCCGTTTACGGGCGGCACCGCTCGGATGACGATCCTACTCCCGGAGCACGGACGTTTCGAGCAAATCGAGCATTCGCTCGATGCCGCGACATTCGCAGCGTACATCGCGCAGCTGGAGTGGGCGCAACTCGGGATTGCTCTTCCCAAGTTCCGCGTCGAATCAAAGGCTGATTTGTCGGAAGCGTTGATGGCGATGGGCATGCGGGATGCATTCATCCCCGAATCGGCCGATTTCTCGGGTATCGATGGCTCAAACGAGTTGTTCATCGGCAAGGTGATCCATCAGGCGTTTGTCGACGTTCGCGAAGAGGGAACCGAAGCGGCAGCGGCAACGGCTGTGGTCATGCTTGGGATGGGGATGCCGCCGGAACCTATCGCCGTCACGATCGATCGGCCGTTTATCTTCGCGATCCGCGAAGAGCAGACGGGGACGATTCTCTTCTTGGGGCGGGTTCTCGACCCAAGCGCGGGCACCGGCGATTAGCACAACTCAGGCACGCCAAACCACGGATCCGTGTCATGTCGTGGGGAGCGATTCCGCTTGATACCGGCGGTTGAAACCGAGCGTCGCGCCGAGGGCCGGGGCGATCGGGAGCATGAGCATCCCGACGAATTCGGTGATTCCCTCGGGAATGCCTAGCGCGTAGAGAAGCGGTTCCACCCACGTGCTTGCGAAGCCGCCGATGAAACCGCCAAGGGCGCAGGCGGATACGTCTCCCTGAACATGCAGTGCCTTGGACGCAGCAAGAACGCCGATGGCGGCGCCGGCTCCGCCCAACACAGCGACGCTTCCGATTACCACCCCGATCCTTGCCCAGCGTGGTTCCAGGGTTGGGTTGATCTCGGAAATCAGCATGACAGCCAGAACCGCTCCCCCAAGACCGCCGACAACTCCCGACACAAACTCAATGGGCACGGTGGCTGACAGTGGCGCAGCGGCCACGAGCATTCCCGGCATCGCGGCGGTGATCAGCATCGCGGCGATCACCGCCACACAGAACGAAGCTCGAATCCTACTCACGACGATCCCCTCCGCGTTGACCGCTCCGTAGTCTACCTGCGCCATTGGATGTCGTCCATTCCGCTCCCAGGCGTCCTCCTTGGAGAGCAGGTCTTCGGAGGCGATCGGATTGGCGTGCGAGCGCTCAAGAGGGTTAGGCTACGGCGCAAGGGTCGATGGAAGCGAGTCATGCTCGAGCGAACGAGGGAGAGGACGCCTGGAAGGGGGAATGATGACTCGATGGCTGTGGGTGTTGGTTGCGGTTGCGTTGATTGCTGGACTGGCGGTGCTTCTCATTGCGCGGCCGGAGACCGATCAATCGGCGGTGATCGTGGAGTCGGATGCGATCGTCGTGGGAGACAGTGGGGCCGTCATGGAACCGATTGGGATGGAGGAATTGGCCTTGAACGAGCGTGTCGCGGGAGCGCCCTCGACCGACTCCTCGAGCGGAGCTGCTTCCGCCGAGACGCCTGCAGCGGATCTGCCGGAGATTGCGGTCGACGGGCGGATTGCCGACGAGGAGTACCGGTACTCCTCGGTGGTGGCCGACGTCGAGGTCTTCTGGGATCATGACGGAGTCGATCTGTACGTTGGACTTGTCGGTCCCGGCACGGGGTACATCGCGCTTGGCTTGGATCCCGAACGGCGGATGGAAGGGGCCAACTTCATCCTCGGCGCCGTGCGCGACGGAGTCATCGTCATGCGTGACGACTACGGCACGGGATTCTTCGCTCATGCTGCGGATACCGATCGATCCGGAACGGACAACATCCTGTTGGCGGCGGGGACGGAAGGTGAGGCTGGAACGGTGATCGAATTCTCGATACCGCTGGATTCCGGCGATCCGACCGACAAGCTTCTCATCCCTGGCGAAACGTATACGATTCTCGTCGCCCACCACAGATCGAACGACAGCTTCGCCGCCATGCACAGCGAACGGGGAACCGGTGAGATCACCCTGGCTTTGGCGCCTCGGCTGTAGTCCCGGGGATGGCGAAACCGTTTGCGGTTTCGTCCCGGCTGTCTCCGGCTCTCGCCACGGAGAGCCCTTGCTGACACGAGAAGGGATCTATCGTAGCGGGCAAGACAAGGATGATTGCGCCTCGAGTGCGTGTCGGCTTGCAGTCGCCTGTTCGCTCATCCGCAGAGTCGAATACGGACCCGCGTCAGCTAGTCCTTCTTGCGCGCGAACGGATGGAGCCAGCGTCTTGGATGTTGCCCAGGCTGAGATCCGTAACGGGATAGCTCGAGAATGAAGCGCTCGGGGTCGTCATCGAACGATTTCTTGCACGAAGCGGCGCAGAAGTAGTAGGTCTTTCCTTGGTAATCGGAGGACGCTACGGCGGTATTCTCTTCGATCATCATCCGGCATACGGGATCGATCGGCATTCGCCTCACCTCCTTGATCGATTCCATGATGAGCACTGCCGTGGCCAAAGGCAAGCGCCGGACGGTGATTCTTGCCAGTGGCGTCGACACATTCTCGCGGGGGGAGCCTGTGACCGCTGTTGTCCGGTCCGGCTAGGTCGACTAAGGTTACCGCTTTAGCAGGAGGTGCAATGACGGAGTACGTTCATCGAGATGAAGAACCTCAGCCACAGCCGGCGGGAACGGCATGGCAGAGGCTGAAGAGGATGCCCGGAGGCGTTGGCTGGCTGGTGATCGTTGTCGTTGTGTTGGGATATTTCGCCACGGGGATCTATACGATCGGTCCGTCGGAAGTGGGGTTGGTTACCCGGTTCGGACGCTACGTTCGTACGGTGGATCCAGGGATGCATTACCACCTACCGTCACCGTTCGAGGCCGTGGCCACGGTCAACCTACTGGCGGTTCGGAAAGAGGAAGTGGGTTTCCGTACGGTGTCTCCACCCCCCAATCCCCGATATCAGACGGTGCAGACCGAAGCGCTGATGCTCACGGGGGACGGAAACATCACCCACGTGGAGATGGTGGTTCAGTACCG
>RXOA01000029.1 GCA_003979035.1 Candidatus Bipolaricaulota bacterium | reverse complement strand
GATCATCAGCGGCATTGTCGTGGATGCCTTCGGTCAAATCTCGATCTTCCCGTTTGCTTTCGCGGTTGGTGCCTTGGGATCGATCATGGTCATCATGTGGACAAGGCGCTGGCTGCGGCGGGACCCGGATGCTGCCGCGATGGCCAGATCCCGCCCTCGATAGCTTGTTGGTAGGCACGTCCCGGGCTCTTCCTCCACAACGTGATGCTACGAAGGTTCGTCGATCACCTGTCGATCCGCGGGAAGAGCTGCCCCGCTTCGGTCACTCGACGTGAAGGTTCGGTTCGCGCGGCGGGCCGGGCAATGCCTTGGTGGAGAACGATGCGACGGTGGGCTCAACCAGCCGGCCATAGTCTTCATAAGACAGGCGAACGACTTCGGAGTGGCTTCCGGCACTGAACGCGATTTCCAGATCCTCGGCCAGTGCCGCTGAGACATAGACCGGCATGCTCCACAGATTTCCAAACGGGGGCATTGCCCCCAGATCGCAGTTGGGGAAGAGCCCGCGGAACTCAGCTTCACTCGACAGCGTGATCTCGGACGCGCCGGCCGCTTCGCGCAGCCGATCGAGATCAACTCGATGCGAAGCCGGCACAACCGCCATGGCCATCTTTCCGTCGAGCTTCACCATGACGGTCTTCGCAAGCTCCTTGCCGGGGATGTGAGCATACGCTGCCACTTCCTGAGCGCTGTACCCGGGGGAGTGCTGGATGACCACATAGCGGGCTTCGTGTTCGTCGAGGAACGCTTTCAGCTTCTGGACCGGCATGTCGACCTCCTTTGCCGTCACGCTCGTCAAGAGCTTCCTCGGATTCGCATGGTCAGTCAATCGAATCCCGATCCAGTATAGGCGGGGGGAGGTACGCGGAGAAACGACCGCCGGGTGTCTCAGTTGTCGATGACCCGCACAATCCCCTACCCTGACCGCCAGTAGAGGAGGTGTCATGCGAATTCGTTTCGCTGCGGTGCTGGTGGTGGCAGGAATCGTGGTTGCGGGCGTGTCGGGTTGCGCCCCGCAAGATTGGATCGACAAGATCCTCAATCCTCCGGTGGATGATGCCCCGCCCACGGTCGTCCTCCAGGCGGAGATCGCCGATGTGGCGTATCAGCTCGGCTACAATCCCAATCTTCGTGCTCCGCTTGACGTGCAGTTTGATGCATCGGACTCGTTGGATTCCGGCGGGCAGCCGGTGCTTGGCTCCCAAGCGGAACGCACCGACTTCCTTTGGGATTTCGGGGACGGATCACCGGTTGTTGGACCCGAAGACGATCTGGTGCGCCAGCTCCACCGATTCATTGATCCGGGCGTGTATACGGTGACGGTCACGGCAACTTCGTCTTCCAGCGGGCAGACGGATTCAGAGAGTGTGACGGTGACGGTCGGGGAGCCATGGTTGGACATCATTCGAGAGGACACGGATCCGCAGGTGTCGGGTCAGGTCTTGGTGATTGTTCACTTCAGCAATGAGAGTGAGCGTCCCCTCTATGCAGTCGGCGTTTGGCTTTACGATGATGATGGATCGATCGGCGGTGCGGTGAAGGACTACGTGGCTCTGGGGCTCCCCCCACTGGCACCGATGGAGGATGACAGCATCCAGCTGCTCATCGATCCCCCGAGCGGGTTCGTATGGGCGCGTTCGATGTGGTGCGATCCAATCCCGCCTGCTCCGTAGTTGGGCGAGTTCGGAGGGCTCATTCGACAAGGAAGACAGCGAATTGGCCCGAGCATGTCTCGGGCCAAGCTCTCCCACCGTCTGGCATTCACTGCTGGGGTCAAGGATCTATCCCATCACAATCTGCCGAGACATCCCTCAGCGCGCGAACTGCCCCGATGGGTTAAGAGACACCCTCCGAGGTCAGTGCGCGGCTCCCGAGGGTGTCGCCGACAACATCTGACTGTTTGCCACGAGATCCCCCCCTTGTGCGAGCACGCCAATCTCAGCCGTCTATTGAGCGGCTGGCAACTTCAGTATCGTCGGATCAAGCGGCATGGCGAGAGCAAGCGGCGCCACGACGCGGTCGATGGCGAGCCGGCGGATCAGCCGCACAGAATGAGGGCAGGACGGAGGCGTCGGTCGCGAGCCGGGTCTACGCCTGACCCGTTCAAGGTGGCGGGAACGGCCCTCTTGTTGCTCTGTGCTCGTCGATGACGGTAGAAGAGAAGTGGCTGTTCGGATTGGCCACATGGATAGGGAGGTGCGATGAAACTGACAACGATTTTTGCCGGGGCACGGAGACAAGGCAATACGGCGACTCTGCTCGGCTGGGTGGAAGAACGTGCGAGAAGTGATGGGCACATCGTGACACGCATCAACCTCGATGGAATGAAGCTGCATAGCTGCCGAGGGTGCTACGCCTGCGCGCGGCACGAAGATCGGCCAGGGTGCGTGCAGCAGGATGATGCATACGCCGTGTACCAGGCGATGATCGCCGCCAACGCCCTGTTGTTTGCGACGCCACTCTACATGTGGAGCTATGTCGGACCGATGAAAACGTTGATGGACCGCTGTCTTGCCCTTGCCACCGGCTACGCGACCTCGGCGCCGCATCGATCTCTGGTCGAGGGAGCTCGATCTGCGTTGCTCGTGAGCTGTGGCGGTGGCATCGAGCGTAACACCGACGCAATCCAACTGAGCTTTCCTCGATGGGAAGGCTATCTAAAGCTTTCGTCGCATGGGATCTGGGTTTTCCCGAACTGCACGACGCCGGACAACCTTGGCCCGGAGGCAAAGGCCAAAGCACTCCAACTCGCGAACCGGTTGCTCGTCCAGGAGAGATCCTCGGGATAGATTGCGTTTGCAGCAGCGGATCGATCCCTGGTTTCTCTACCGACGGCCAGGGTGACCGTTGGCTTCGCGTAGCACGAGCAGGCTCGGGCTGCAAAGAGCAGGAACACCGTTTTCTGCATGTTCCTTCTGGGGAATCCAGATCGCATTCGCGCGCCAACTGGACGAGTGCGCGGCATCTTGACAGGATGATAGTGTCTTAGTACACTAGTACACTATGACCACGCCGAACAACTGGAAACTCGAGATGAGCGCCGGCCCGATCTTTGTGCAGATTGGCGCCAATGTCCGGCAGCTGCTTGCGCGAGCCGATCTACTGCCCGGTGACAGACTGCCGTCGGCGCGCGATCTCGCCGCGAAGTTGGGGGTGAACCCCAATACTGTCGTGCATGCCTACGGAGAGCTAGAGAGGACCAAAGTGATCGAGACAAAGAGGGGGCTCGGAACATTTGTTCGCGAAGATGCTCCGGTCGCCGAAATGCGCAAGGAGCTACTTCGGGCGGCGGCAGTTGGTTTCGCCGACGAGATCCAGCGGTTGGGCGTGCCTGCATGGGAAGCGCTCGCTGCCCTGGAGGAGGTTTGGGATGCTGGCAAGGCTGAGTGACGTGACAAAGAGATACCTACGCAGCGAGGGGCTGCGGAGTGTGACCCTGGATTTCCCGGCGGGCGAAGTGGTCGGTGTGCTAGGACTCAACGGGAGCGGGAAGTCGACGATGCTAAAAATCCTTGCCGGGTTGCTGGTCCCGTCGGAAGGAACGGCAACGGTATTCGGCGGAGCCCCAAGACGCAATCGTGCTCGCGTGGTCTACCTGGGGGAAACGGATGCGCTTTGGGCATGGATGACTCCCGCGGACGCGGAGAGGTTCATGGTGGGACTCTATGGCGACTTCGACGTGGTTCGGTTCAACGATCTTCTTGATAGTCTTGAGGTTCCGCGGCGCAAGACCAAGGCAATGTCCAAGGGAGAGCGAGGCCGGCTGCGGTTGGCGATGGCGCTGGCAAGAAACGCGCGCCTGTATCTGCTGGATGAACCGCTGGCCGGGATCGACCTTCTGTCTCGTGAGAAGATCCTGACGTCGATCGTCAAGGAATGGCACACAGACGAGACCATCCTCCTCTCCACCCATGAAGTTGCGGAAGCCGAAGCACTGTTCGATCGGGTCGTCTTTCTGCGTGACGGGCACCTGGCGCTGGATGCCTGCGCCGAGGAGCTTCGCAGTGGCGGTCGGAGTGTCGTGGATGTGTTCCGGGAGGTGCTGTCGTGACGTTCTGGAGGCAGTTCAACACGCTGATGTGGGTGGAGGCGCGCCGATCTTGGGTGTGGGCGGTTGCTCTTGTGGGATCGCTCCTCTTCTGGGCGTGGGGGATGAATCAGGTGGATCTGGTCGATTCCGCTGAGCAGCTCGGCGTGCGAGCGATCATCTTGGTGGTGGCGTGTGGAATCGGCGCGATCGTCCTCTGCTTGATGGTCGGTCGCATCCGCTCGGAGACTCGGCACGGGCAGTACCAGGTCCTGTTGCTGACTCCTCCCAGTGGATACGTTCATGTTGCCGCCCGCTTCCTGTTCGCGGGGATCACCGCCATCATCTACTACGTCATTGTCGGCGGATTGGCATGGTGGGCGATCGCGCAAGCCCATCTCCAGTTAGATGCAGGGAGTGTCGCGCAACTGGTGATCGCCTGTCCGCTGTATGGCGTTGCCGTCGGGATGATTCCTGTTTTGGCGTGGACAATTCTCCTGATGGTGTTCATCAGCTCGTATCGCATTGCGGGACCGGGATGGATCCCCGGCACGGTGATGATCTTGGCGACGCCGTTTCTTGGCCGCTGGATTGTGGAAGGGATTTGGCGAGTTTCCTACCGTCTCCCCGGTTGGCGGCTGTTCGAGGGGCTGCGTACGGCAATCGACACAGCGGCATGGGAAGCCGAAGTGGAGGGATTTCAAGGGGTGTTTGCGTTGCCACAAGAGCCCCTGTGGATCATGCTTGCCCTCTCGGCACTGATGTTGGCCGTTGCCGGGCGGATCTGGCAGGAGGTAGAGGGATGACACAGGCATTCCTGATGGTTGTTCGGATCGCGCTCGCTGCGCTCGTCGGATGGTGGGCGTACAGACTATGGTTTGGCACGTCGAGCTGGACGACTCGTGGTGCTGCGGTGGTATTCTGTGGCGTGCTCGCGTGGCAGATTGTTGGAGGAGCGCTGTGATGGGAAGCGGATCTTGGGGAGGGATGATGCAGAAGAGGCGACGGAAGTGCGCTGGGGGCATCTTTGTCGCGGCGATGGCAGGATTGTTGTTGATCCTCACCGGCTGCGATGAATACGGAGGAGCGGCGTTCCGGGAAGAACGAAGCGAGCAGGTTTCGGTCGAGGCCGTGTCGCCTATGCTGCTTGACGCGGACTCGAGCAACGGGCATGTCAGCATCATCGGCGATGAGGCTGCAACCGGAGTTACGGTTGTCGCAACGTTGCGCGCCACCGGAGACAGTGAGCAAGAAGCTGAAGATCGCCTCGGACGTATCATCTATCTTGTAGAGCGGCAGAGTGATCGAGTCCGCATTCTGTATGAAGCCGATGCGCAGGACGATGACGTGCGGCGTCACGCATCGGTCGACTTCGACATCACGGTGCCGACAGTCTGTGATGTGATTGCCGACACCAGCAATGGGGCAATCACACTGGAAGCGACGACCGGAACGGCGGATCTAGAGACGAGCAACGGCGCGATCGATGTGTACGGCGTTTTCGGTGACCTTCTGCTTGACACGTCCAATGGACGGATTGACGTGTCGCATGTGGAGGGAGCGATTGATGCCGATACTTCGAACGGTGAGATATGGATTCACCGGACCCTGGGTCCCGTGATCGCGGACACGAGCAACGGCTCGATTCGATTCGAGGGAACGCTTGTCGGACGGGACAACAGCCTTACCACCGGAAATGGAAGCGTGACACTGGCCATCGCCGAAGATGCTTCGATTTCGATTGATGCGAGCACGACCATTGGCTCGATTAGCAGCAGGCTACCGCTTGACGGGGATACGGAAGGGCGAGATTGGACCGCGACCCTCAATGCGCCAGCAGATGTCGCAGTCAGACTGAAAACGACCAACGGCTCGATCCGCATTGAGGCCATCTGAGTTCAAGAGCGGCGGCACTCGATGATGGGCGTGTGCCCTGTGCCCTGTGCGCGTGTTGCACGGCGTCAATCGCGGAAGCCGTCCCGTGCCGGGCCGCTGGATGGTCTCGGCTTGCTCCGCTGCTGCGGACCCAAGAATCTCGTCGGAACGATGGGAAGCATCGTTCTGGCGAGCAGAGCCCGTTGCTGTTCGGGCCCCGGATTGTGGATGCCTTGCTCGCCAAGCACGGCCCAAGAGGAGCAGCAAGGATCTGGACGACGGTTGCGAAACCTCGTATGGTGGCATATCGGACGGATGGCCAACGAAGCCGAGCGAACTCGTTCAGAGGAGCCGACATGACCAAAGCCGAGCGCGATCATGAACGCAGAGTAGAGTGGTTTGAGCTTCCGGGCCCCGGGAATACGGATACCGTCATTCGATGTGTATCGCGACGCCTCTCAGAAGGCGATCTGCATCATGTTGTGGTCGCTTCCGGAAGCGGCGAGACAGCGGCTCAGCTGATGGCGTACATCGATGATCTGGATGCTCAGATCATCTGTGTCACGCATCATGCCGGTTACTCGGGTGACGACGAAGTTGAATTGGAGCGAGCGTATGTTTCTCAACTGCGCAAAGGCGGCGCGTCGATTCTTACCGCTTCACACGCGCTTAGCGGGGTCGGGCGCTCGATCAGCAAGACCTTCGGCGGGGTAACCCCGGTGGAGATCATTGCCGCCACACTTCGCCTGTTCGGGCAAGGCATGAAGGTTTGTGTCGAGATCGCGGTCATGGCTGCCGACAGTGGCCTCGTTCCCACGGATCAAGACATCCTCTGTATCGGCGGGACAGGACGCGGAGCCGACACGGCGCTTGTCCTGCGTGCAGCCCACATGGATCGCTTCTTCGATCTTCGAATCCGAGAAGAACTGTGCCGCCCGGTTCGGGGCGAGAAGGCGTGAAGCAATGTGGAGACCCTCAGGCGTTGGCTGCCCGGCCCGTCCTGCATTCTTGCATCAAACAGCGAATCCGAGGCGCCGGATAATCGCCTGATAGCGGGGGTCCGCGCGATCCCGGAACGGATCGAGAAGTGGTTCGACCGGCACCTCCATGAGCCATGGGCACCGGTGATCGATCGCTTTCGCGAGTTGTTCGAACCCGGTCTCGGGGCCGCCGCCGGCGAAGGCGATCAGTGCCATGATGGAGGGGCGATCCAGCGAATCTCCGACAAACCTCTCCACAGACTCGCGGTGCGCGATTGCCATTTCGGGTTGTCCCGCGAGGAAGTGCGCCACGGCGCGTCGGCCGGCGATCCACAGGGCAAGCTTCGAATCTGCTCGGCGATCCTTCGCTGCTGCAAGATTCAACGCGGCGAAGGCATCTTCGAATCGCTCGAGGCATGTCAGCGCGACGGCCTTCTGAAAATCGACCCAGGCGATCTGCTCGGGCGGTGCGTCCGGGGACTCCGGCAGAGCGAGAAGCTCTGGGTAACGTCTTCGCAGCCGCAGCAGATGTGCGGCGTGCGACGGGACTTTGCCGGCAGGGAGACGGGCGATCCACGGATCGGCGTCCGCGCCGCGCCCCGTGACCGCCAGCACGGAAGCAATGACGGCAACGGCCTTGAGATCTTTCGGATCTCTCTCTACGGCTTGCGCGGCTTCGTCAAGGGCTTCGTCCCACTTGAAACTCGTGAGCTTCAGCTGCGCAAGGCGGGCGTGGATGCCCACAAAGGCTGGATCGATCTGCAGGGCCTGTCTGTACTGGGCTTCCGCTTCTTCGATGCGGCCCGCTTTGCGCAGCAAGTCGCCGCGAGAGGCAAGGATAACCGGGGAACGAGGACTTGTCTCGACTGCAAGTTGGCTCTCGGCGAGCGCCTCGCCCGTACGCCCCATCTCGGCGAGCAACAGGCTATACCACTGGTGGGCGCTTGCGTAGCTTGGATTCAGGAGGATTGCGTGCTGGTAGCTTCTCTCTGCAGCGGCCGGATTCCGGTCGAGGTATTGCGTCACCAAGCCGAGAGCGGCGTGTGCCTCGGCAAGCTGCGGGTTGAGTTCCAAGGCCTTCTGAGCGGCCTGACGTGCCTTTGCGTAGGCCTCTGCCGCCCTCATATATCCGCGGTCGGCAAGAATTGCGTAAGTATCTGACATTCCGGCGAACGCCGGGGCGAATGTCGGATCGAGATGAGCGGCCTTCTGGAACATCTCGAGCGCTCGCGCAAGGCCGACTTTGCTGCGCTTGTTCCAGTAGTGCCTTCCCTTGAGGTAGGCGGTACAAGCGGGCGCAGCGCACGTTGATGGCTCCTGTTGCTGGGGAATCAGTCGCAGCTTCAACGTATGAGCGACGCACTCGGCGATCTCGGATTGGACGGCGAATACATCCTCGACCTTCCGATCGAAGCGGTCGGCCCAAAGATGCGTCTCTGTGGCCACATCGACCAGTTGGACGTGGATGCGAAACCGTTCTGCGTCGCGGCGAACGCTTCCCTCCAAGACGGTTCCCACCCCCAGTTCCCGCCCGATCTGCGCGACGGTCCGAGGCCGTGTCTTGTACGTCATGACAGAGGTCTGCGAGATCACGTGCATCCCTTGCACCTTCGACAGCGCGTAGATCAGTTCTTCGGTCATGCCGTCGGTGAAGTAGGTATTCTCCGGATCCGCGCCGATGCAGGTCAGCGGCAACACGGCGACGCGGGAGCGGTTCGGGGCAATGCGCGGGGCGCCGCCGCGGATCGAAGGAGACAGGGCAGGGTCCTCCCAGGGGAGCACGACGCGAAGAACCTCCATCGACTGCCGCAGGTTCTTCAGATCGTGGAAACCGAGGGTGATGAGAGGAGCTTCGATCTTGTTCCAAACCTGATCCCGAATCGCCGTCGTGAGGACGATCCCGCCGGGCGGCGCGAGCGGTTCGATTCGTGAGGTGATATTGACGCCATCTCCGAAGACATCCCCGCCGCGGTGGACCACGTCGCCGACATGAAGTCCGACGCGAACCTCCACGCGCCGTGTGTCGGGAGAAGCGAGATTCCTTTCGTGGAGTGCAGTCTGGACATCGATCGCACAGCGAGCCGCGTCGAGAGCGCTGCGGAACTCCACGAGGAACCCGTCGCCGGTGCCCTTGATAAGGCGTCCGTTGTGACGGAGCAGAATGGCTTTGAGCAAGTGGTTGTGTTCCTCGAGCAATTCCAGGGCCAGTTGTTCATCGGCCTGAACCTTGGCGGTGTACCCGACGATGTCGGTCAACATCAAGGCGCTGAGCCTTCGCTCGTCCATGTCGTGCCTCCCTGTCAATGCGCCGCGGAGATTGTAGACGGCACTCGCGGGGCAGCCAAGCATGGTTGACAAGTGGGTGTCGGCAGTTGCCGATCATCGAACGCGCACTCGAGGAAGAACATCTGTGCTCTTCCATCCGCGATTGCTGTCGCTGCAGAGCAGCTTGGAACTCCCGGGTCCGAAGACCGGCATCCGGGTCCGCACGATCTCTAGCGATCCAAGGCGGACGGAGGAAGAGGGACGGAGAGGATGGGTTCCGCGAAGTAATCGTTTCGCCAGACGTCGATTTCGCCATCTTCGGAGCTGAACGTCAAACCGAGCATTTCGTCACCGCGGGCATAGAGAGAGCCTTTGCTGAGTGGGCCATGGATGTGGTAGAGGTCGACATCAAGCGCCACATCCCCTGATGCAATCCTTGCGACCCCGGCGTGCTCGACCGACATCTGCGGCAATACGGTGTCTTCGCCTCCTTGGTCCGCTCCCGGCGGACCTCCGAACAGCAATACATCGAAGCCGGCTTCGGATTCGCTTCGGGCGGCGAGGAGCGCCGGAAGCAGAGCGTAGCTGGAGAAGGTTCCGATGATGATCGCTTGATCCAGCGGAAGGGACCGCAGAGTCTGCTCGCCATCGATCACTAGTTCGACGGTATCTTCGAAGAATGTGGCCTCGACCAGCCTATCCTGCCCGAGCGGCGCCTGGGTCGCGAGACGATACGACCGAGGAATCCCATCTCGACCCACGACAAGTTCCTGCTGGAAGGAAATCCGAAGTGTGACCAGGACAACCTTGAAGAAGAACTCGCCGGTCGTACTCAGCCGAACGGAATCTCCCTCGTTACGGATCTCGAACTGCTCTTGCCCGAATGGCTTGCCGTCGCTCGCCATTCTCAAAAGTCCCGAAAGCTCCGTCCAGGAAGATCGATCGGGCTGTGTCGATGGCGATTCGAGGACCAGGCTTGTCATCGGGAGCACGGAAAGGGGGAAGGGCAGCCCAAGCAGCTCGATTGGGGAACGGCTGCCCGGGATTGGAGCGGCATCCACCGGATCGAACCAGCTGTCGGGGATGGGCCGCTGATCGTCGGCGGTGAGGTCAACCAGCGAGGGGGAATCGGGCATCGTCAGCAAGAACACCCCGACAAGAGCGGCAATCGCAACCAGCAACCCTCCTAGGATAGATCCGCCAATGATCAGGATGCGCTTCCTCTTTTTTCTCATCGCCATCTCCCTGACTTCATACGCTAGTGTAGCGACAGCCGGGAACGTGGGGGAGAGAAAGAGTGAAGCATTGGTGAGATTCCCATGTCGAATCTCGTATTCTCTTCCACCGACGACTTCACGCGGAGGAGGAACCTTGAACGAAGCGCGCTGTGCTGGATTGCCGGAACGGCCTGCCCGCCGGGCAAGAAGAATCCATGTCGTCGGCGTATCGGGCTCCGGCAAGAGCACGTTTGCCGGCCGCCTTGCGGAAGCGCTGGACATCCCGCACGTGGAGCTGGATGCTCTGTTCTGGGGCCCGGGATGGTCGGAGACGCCCGATGAAGTGTTTCGACAGAAAGTCGAGATGGCGACACAGGGAGAGGCTTGGGTGGTTGATGGGAACTACAGCCGAGTCCGAGATTTGGTTTGGCCGCGTGCGGATTGGGTGGTCTGGCTTGACTACCGGCTGTACGTGGTGCTGTACCGCGTGGTTCGCCGCACGTTGCATCGAAGTCTGACGCGAGAACGGCTCTGGAACGGGAACCGCGAGCGGCTCCGGACGTCACTGTTCTCCAGAGAGTCGATCATCTTGTGGGCGGTCCGCACCTACCGGCGGCGGAAGAGGGAGTACTCCGCATTGGTTGCGCGGCCCGAAGACTTCCAACTTCACGTGCTTCATGTTCGGTCCACCCGTCAGGCGCGCCAGCTACTTGAGAACCCCCATCGTTTTCTGGGATCCGGAGCATCATGAACCGATCCTTCGAAGAACGGGTCGGTTCATGGCTCGTGCTTCTTGCGGCAACGTGCTGGTCGATCCTCGGGATCGTCGGACGGATGGCGTTTGCGTCGGGGATGGGCCCGCAGACTCTGGTTTTCTCGCGAGTCGTTGTCGCCGTCGTGCTGTTGGGTGCCGGCATGCTTGCCGTGCGGCCGCGCTTGCTCCGCGTTCGCGCTTGCGACTTGAGAATCCTGATACCGATTGGGGCGATTGTTGCTCTCAACTACAGCACTTATTACCAATCGGTCCTTCATCTAGGCGTTGCCGTGTCCATCGCGGTGTTCTACGTTTTTCCGGCGTTGACGGCAATTGCCGCCTGGCTGATGCTTGGGGAACGCATTGGAGCGAAGATCGCGGTTGCTTTGGTGATTGCCGTCTTCGGTTGTGCCTTGGTGTCTGGGTTGCTGAGCACCGGTGTGCACGTATCCGCTCTGGGAATCGTGTTCGCACTTGTCTCCGCGACGAGCTATGCCGGGTACGCGGTGTTGATCCGGCGGGCTGTCCGACGGCGAACCCCGGCCTGGCTGTTGTTTTACTCGTTGTTGTTTGCCCTCCCTGGTCTGGCCGTCGCGACGCTCCTTGCTGGCGAGCCCCTACTGCCGCAACCAGGAGAAGGGTGGTTGTACGTTGGCGTCCTGGCCATCGTGCCGACACTCGCCGGGTACGCGCTGTATGCGCATGGCCTCCGACGACTCCCGGCGGCTCGCGCGGCCATCCTTGCCACCATGGAGCCGGTCCTTGCTACCGTGTGGGCGGTTGTGTTCTTGTCGGAACGCCTTACAGGGGGGCAGTCTGTGGGGTTTGCTTTGGTGCTGACTTCAGCTTGGCTTGCGTATCGAGGACACGGAAAGGGCCGCAGGGTGTAGTCTGCGGCCTACATCGATGCCTGCCGATCAAGGGTGGCGGCGCCTACAGAGGAGACGAGCGCCGGCAGATCATCGATACGGGCGAGATGGTAGTCCGCGGAAGACATCTCCTCAGCGGATCCGTAGCCATACGACGCTGCGACGACGGTGCATCCCGTGCTGCGACCGGCTTCGAGGTCGTGGTAGCGATCGCCGATCATCCATGCGTGGCGATGAGGGATGCTTCGCCGGAGATCATTGATCATGTCCGCCTTGGAGCGGGCGTTG
>RXOA01000028.1 GCA_003979035.1 Candidatus Bipolaricaulota bacterium | reverse complement strand
CGCTCGCTTCGGACATCACGCAGCTTGTCGGCTTCATCCCCGGCATGGAGGGTATCAACGCGGCATTGGGCGCCTCCGACCGAACGATGGCAGACATGCTTGCCAACCTGACTGCCCTCGCCGACTCGATCGAGCAAGGGTTCGCGCAGTTGGAGCAACAGCTCTCTCTTTCCGGCGTTCCGGACTATGCCCAGGATGTCCCGGATCGCGAATTCGCCGTCCGCCGAGCGGCCCTGGAAGCCGAACTTGCCCGGATCGACCAGGAGAACGCGGCACTGGAGGCCGAGAACGAGCGGCTCTACGTCGCCCGGCGGGCCGAAGCCTTGGCCGTGGTGATGGCAAGCGTCCAACAGGACACATCCATTCCTGTGCTCGCGAATGCTGAAGGCCCATCAGGGGGTGACGCGATATGAAGACACGAAGAACAAGATGGACGCTCGGGCTTCTTGCGCTGCTTCTCCTCCTCATCGCTGTAGGCAGCTCGGCCGGAGCCGACGAATGGGACAACCTTGGTGGAAGCATCTGGGACGCGATTGACCAGTGCGCCGATTTCGGACTGATCGAAGTCTGTATCAGCGACCTGATCCCGTTTGGCAGGAGCACCTTTATCAGTTTCGTGAACGGGGTTACCTGGCCGGTCAGGCAACTGGTTAGTCAGATGGAGAATGTGGTCGATGCGGCTCTCGGACCGCTTGGAGGCATCCTGACTGAGGTGAGGAAGCTTCCCGGCATCTTCGACGGCGTCAACGGGATGATCTCGATGGCGGGGAGCTTCGCCAGTGGTGGGAAGTTCTTTGAGATTGCCGGGAAGCTGGGCGATCTCACGAGCGGCCTCAACGGAGGATTCGGGAGCATCACGGGCTTCACCGGGAACCTTCAGAACGCCATTATCGGGACGCTCAACAGTCCCAGCAGCCTATTCGGCGGCTTGAAGACCGCTCTCGAGGACGCCGCCGGGGAGGCAATTGGGGCATTTGACGAAGCGTTTGATTGGTTCGGAATCCTCGCCCAGCTCGTCAAGGGCGACCTGAGCGGACTCACCCGCCTGCTTGAATCGCAGTTCACCCAGCTTGGCAGCCTACTCGGCGGCCAGATCGGCGACCTGGGTTCTATCACCGGAATCATCGAAACCGGCTTCGGTGATGGCCTGGGTGGAATCGAAGGGATGCTCGAGGACGGATTCTACGGACTGACGACTTCGCTTGGCGGTTTGGGCGATCGCCTCACCCGCATTGTCGGCCGCTTGGAGCGGCTGGGAACGGCGATGGCCGACGTTGCCATGGACCCCGCTTCTTGGCTCGATTCGCTGGCCATGGTCAATGAGCTTCTCCCGATGCTCCCCGGCCTACTGCTATCGACCTCCAATTGCCTAGGAAACCCGGCCACCGGACCGGCTCTTGCCGCGATCATCGACGATCTTCCGGAGATCGCCGCGACGCTGCCCGATCTGGCCGAGTTCGCGTATGAGCTTCCCGTACTGATGACGGAACTCGGGACCAATCTCATCCGCGAGGCACCTGCGATCATCGAAGGGCTTCCCGACTTGCTGACGGAGAAGATCGACGGCTTATTCCTGAACATCAGCGAGGATGCAACGACGCTTCTTAGCCTGATTCCGATGGCAAGCACCGCCAATGACATCCTGGCGATGGGCGATCAAACGATGGGCGAGATTCAAGCCCAGGTGGATCGCATTCAAATCGCAACGGCGACCGGCTTCGAGTCGCTTGCCGAAGCATTGTCGCTCCGGAATAGCGGGCAAGAGCAGCTAGCTGCGTCGATCGAGCAGCTTGAATCCGAGATCGTCGCGGCTCACGCGAGAAACGCGGAGCTGCGGGCGGAACACGCTTGCCTGCTCGAAGAGCCTTCGTTCGGGGATGACGCCGTGCTGGCACTGACGTGGCTGCTGGAGCACGAATCTGACGAGGTCCGCAACGCCGTGGCCCTGGAACGGCTGGAGATGTCGCCGGTTCAGGCGGCGTATGGAGGGACGCAATGACACAACCACGTAGAAAGATCGACCGGCATGTGCAGGCAAGATCCGGTTCAGGACCGACGATGGGCCGCCGCGTAACAAGGGCGACGTCATCCCGTCTTCGGACCACTCACAAGGCGATGGCGTGCCTTGCTGCGATCTCGGTTTTGGTGGTGTGGGTCTCGATTCTCGGCATGGGAGGAGTACCTTCGGTGACACTGTCGCTCGCCCCAGGTCAGCCGGCCGAGACGAGGTCGGTGCCCGTTCACTTCGTTGCGAGCTTCTCTGAAGAGGTCACAGAGTTCGACAGCACCGACGTATCCGTTGTTGGGACGGCGATTCCCGGCTCCCCAACGGTATCGCCGTCCGGCGACGGGGACACGTTCACGATCGAGATTCCATCAGCGGCAAGTGACGGAACGATTGTCGTCTCCATTCCTGCAGGCGTGTGCGCGTCCGTTCAAAGCCCCAGCTATACCAACAGCGCCTCCAACACGGTCGAAGTGCTTCTTGATACAACACCTCCCACGGAGCCGGGCGGTCGAAGTCCAACCGCCGACTTCATCACGGACTCAACCACTGCGACCTTTTCGTGGACCGCATCTTCGGATGGAGGAAGCGGGGTGAAGAGCTACACCCTGTTCATCATCGGCGCCACATTCCATAGCGAGGTTGACGCTTCTTCCCCCTACACGTCTGAACTTCTGAATGAAGGGACCCACCAGTGGTGCGTTGCTGCCCGAGACAACGTCGGAAACCTTAGCGACTGCGATTTCTGGTCGTTCATCGTTGACAGGTCCCCGCCGGAGAATCCCGCCGTTTCGTCATCCACACACCAGGAGAATGTTTGGTCCAGCAACGCATCGGTGCAGATCGGCATCAGCGGGGCGTCGGACGAGTACACGGCATTGGCGGGCTACGAAGTCGCGTGGACGAAATCGCTCAGCTGGGCGGGATCCGGATCCCAAAATCGACCTTCGTCTTGGAGCGGAGAGACGTTTACGGCAACATCGGATGGCGATTGGTACTTCCACATCTGCACGGTGGATGAAGCCGGACACTGGAGCGATCCCGATCGGCACGGTCCGTTCAAGATCGACACGACAGCACCGACGAATCCGGTCGTGCTTTCGACCAGCCATGTTCCCGGGTTCTGGTCGAACGATTCCAGCGTCACGTTCTCCGCATCCGGGGCATCGGACGCTCTCTCTGGCGTGGACGGCTTCGCGGTCAATTGGAGTACGAGCGCCACGCCTCCCGGATCTTTCTCCAAGACAGACGGCGCGACGTGGGTGGGGGGGACGTTTGCCGCCACAAGCGACGGGACGTGGTATCTTCACGTCTTCACGACCGATGCGGTCGAAAACTGGTCCAACGCGGTCACTGCGGGACCGTCCCGGATCGACACGACGCATCCCGTATTGACGGTCCCTGCGAACATCGAGACGGTCAGCGATCCGGGAATGCCAACCGCCGTCGTGACGTACGCACCTTTGGCGGGCGACAACCTGGACCCGGCACCCGCAGTGAGCTTGTCGCACCCCAGCGGTACCGCATTCCCGATCGGCACAACCGTGGTGGAGGTGACCGCAACGGATCATGCCGGCAACGAGACGACGGATACGTTCGAGGTTCATGTCCGCGACGCAGAAGCGCCCATTCTGATCGGGGTTCCCGATGATTTCACCGCAGTCACCGAGCCCGGAAAGACAACGGTTCCCGTCTTCTGGGATCCGATCACGGCAACGGACAACGACGACCCGTCGCCGGCGGTGTTCCTTTCTCACCCCAGCGGTCACGCGTTCCCCGTGGGAGCCACCCATGTTCGCGTCACCGCACGGGACCGGAACGGGAAAGAAACGGTGGCAACGTTTAGCGTCACCGTGGAGTACACCCCGCCGCTGTTCGATTTCACCGTGGTCCCGGCAGGGGAGTTCGGTTTTCTCGACCGCGGTCTGCCGGAGGAAGAGGGCGTAGTTCTGATCGGCAATCTGGAGCTTGGCGCCATCTATGAAATCGGCGAACAGATCAACGGTGCGTGCTCGCTGGTGCGCCCTTCCGGGGCGATGGTGACCGGCAGCTACGTGATCGTCGGCTTCTACCAAGTGGATGTCTCTTTGGAGCCCGAGAAGGGCCTCCTGCTGACTTCATGGAATGCCATCTTCGATCACGAGACGCTCTGCTTCCGCTTCGAGTTCGATACCTCGGAGATGTTCCCAGGAATCTACGACCTTCGGCTTGGGTTCCAGGACGGCAGTGTGGCCTGGATACGGGTGAAACTGATCGAGCCATTGGAGGAGGCCGTGTGAACTGACATCTGGGTGCAGCTTCTCTTCGCTCACACAAGACGTGAATCCGCACTTGGCACTCCGGTGATCCTTCATGCGGGGATCGCCGGAGTTGCTATGCGGCCTGGGGGATCTCGCGGGCGGCGTGGTCAGGCGAGCTGGCCTCCGTTGGACGATTCGAGTAGGCTGCTTTCCATGAGCGGCAATCCCACAGACGATGAGAACAAGGTACTGCAATCGGCTCTGATCACGGCTCTTCTTGGCTCATGTCATGACGTCGCCATCCTTGTGAAGCCAAATGGCATCATCATCACCGCCAGCCCGGGAATGGCTCAATTGCTTGGGGTCACGCGCGAACAAGCCATTGGGCGGAACCTGCGCGAGCTTCTTGATGCGGAGACGTTTGCCCAACTGGGGAGCTGGTTTGAGAAGGCGCTCCAAGCAAAGTCGACGCTGGAATTCGTCGACGAACGAGATGGCCGGTGTTTCTCCAATCGAATGACCCCCATCCTTGACAAGAAGGGGGGGATCTGGTTCGTTGCCGTTTTCATCACCGACATCACCTCCGAAGCTCGTGCGCGGAAGGAACTCGAACGAAGCGAGAGCCGCTATCGCGCCCTGATCGAAGGCGCCGATTCGGCAATCGCAATCATTGACAGGAACGGCGTTTTCCGCTTCATGAATCTGAGAGGGGCGGAGCCGTGGGGGATGTCCCCCGAGCAAGCCAACGGGAAGACAATGCACGATCTGTTTCCTCCTGAGATCGCCGCCCAACAACTTGACTCGATTCAGTCGGTTCTCGCCTCCGGCAATTGTGAGATCTTGGAGACGATTTCGGTCGTCGCCGGGGAGCGCCGATGGTATCGGACCAGTCTGTGTCCTCTCCCGAATCAGGAAGAGATCCCGTCGGTGCTTGTCGTCGCCACCGACATCACCGAGTTGAGGACAACGCACATCGAGTTGCGACAGATGGTGGAAACCAACCAACGGCGGATGGCGCTGGTCGCCCATGAGATCCTGAATCCACTGACCAGTATCCGTGGATCGCTTGACCTGCTCGAGGCGGCATCTTCCCCGGATCGTGAGAACGACGAGGCCTATGAACGGGCGATGTCCGTGGTCGACCGCAGTGTGCTGAGGATTCAGGAATTCGTGAATTCGTTTCTTGATTTCGATCGTATCAACCAGCGAATCGGCAACAGCAGATGGGAAACCGTTTGTCTGGAGGACATTGTCGCATCTATCGAGGATGTGCACGGGCCGATCGCCGAACAGCGGGGCCTTGTGCTGCGAACGGAAGTGCGAAATCCCCTTCAGGTGCGCGGAGACCGTGACCTTCTTGAGCGCGTCGTGTCAAACCTCGTGGTCAACGCAATTCATCACACGACCCAAGGCGAAATCCGAGTCGTGCTCCGTCCGGTGGGTGCCTTTGCCGCAATCGATGTCATCGATACAGGGGAGGGGATTCCCGAAGAAGAGCTTCCCCACTTGTTTGAGCCGTTCTTCCGCGGCGCTTCGTCTCGCCGTGCGGGCGCCGACCAGGGATTCGGGCTTGGCCTGCCGATTGCCAGCAGCATCGTCGAAGATCACCGAGGAAGCATTCGAGTCACCTCGGAACCGTGCAAGGGAAGCCGATTTACTGTCCTACTGCCCACATCGCTCCGGCCAAGCGAGGATGACGCCGCCTATGCATGGAAGCCCAATCTCCCCGGCCAAGCTTGATTGGATCAGGATCAACATCAGGAGGAATGATGACCGCGCTCAAGCCCAAGCCTGACCACCGAACACTTCGTCCCGCCGTAACGTGTTGTGCTCTCCTCGCTGCATTCATCTTCTTGACGGCGTTTCCCGGCAATG
>RXOA01000027.1 GCA_003979035.1 Candidatus Bipolaricaulota bacterium | reverse complement strand
CGGGGCTTGCTCGACGTAAGCAACGCCCCGTTCGTCGCCGAGAACAGCGTGGCTCGGGAACGGACCCACCTATTCAGCGTCCAGTTCGCGGTGCGGATCTTTGCGGGGTTCTTCGGATATTCCCTTGCCGGCGCACTCCCGTCGTGGTTCGCGAGCATCCTTCACGTCCCCGCAGAGAGCCCGGGAGCCTACCGTGCCGCGCTTCTCTGCGGCGCCGGCGTCTTCTTCGTTGCTTTGTACCCGCTCGCTCGGCTTCGAAACGATTCGAAGGTGTCCGAATTCGATGCCGGTGTCGAAAGCCATCGTGATGCCCGTTTCCCTGCGGCAACCGCCGCATCCGCTTCCAAGCCGCGCCCCCCGGTGCGGCTCCTGATTCGGCTCTTCACACCGGAGATCGCCATCGGGCTCGGAGCAGGTGCGCTTGTTCCCTTCCTGAATGTGTTCTTCAAGGCGAAGTTCGGCGTCTCCGACGCACTTCTCGGCGTGCTGTACGCCGGTCAGTCGGTTGCGATGGGGATCGCCATCTTGCTTGGTCCGATCCTCGCCGCACGGCTAGGTCGGCCACGGGCGGTGGTTGCGACGCAGCTCCTCTCGATTTCGTTCCTCATTCTGTTGGGGTTCACGCCGTTTCTCGCCCCGGCGGTGATCGGATTCTTGATGCGCGCCAGCCTTATGAATATGGGCCATCCTTTGTATTCGGCGTTTTCGATGGACGAGGTCGGCCCGAGGTATCGCGCACTGGCAAGCGGCCTGTTGGTGATGACCTCACAGGGCAGCCGGGCGCTGAGTTCGTGGGCAAGCGGGATTCTTCAGGAAGGACCCGGATTCGCACCGGTGTTCGCGATCACGTGCGCGTGCTACTTTACGGCCTCGGTGATGATCTTCTTGTTCTTCATCCGCGGGTCGCGACAACGCAAGGCAAGGACATCATAATCTCGGAGCCAATCTTGGTCTTCTTGGGAACGATTCGCATCCCTGGCCCATCAAACGGTGGGAAGCTCCTCGCGCACGATCGATTCAATCTCGAAGAACGTCGCTTCCCGAATCGCGAACATCGACGCGACGATGTTCGACGGGAAGACATGCACCCGCGTGTTCAGCGCACGGACGTTGGCGTTGTACAGCCGCCGCGCCGCCTGAATCCGATCCTCGGTATTCGAGAGCTCTTTCTGAAGCTCGAGGAAGGACGTATTCGCCTTCAGATCGGGATACGCTTCGCTCACCGCAAGAAGCTGTCGAAGCGCACCAATCAGTCGATTCTCGTCTCCAGCTTGATCGGCGGGAGATCCTTCGGAGCCCATTGCCCGAGCCCGAGCCTCGGCCACAGCCCGCAGAAGCGCTTCCTCGTGCTGCGC
Source organism: Candidatus Bipolaricaulota bacterium (assembly GCA_003979035.1). GTDB lineage: Bacteria > Bipolaricaulota > Bipolaricaulia > UBA7950 > UBA9294 > RXOA01. The sequence goes on along the minus strand of RXOA01000027.1, from coordinate 5,515 downwards.
GTACCCGCGCACGGTTTCCACCAGGTTCGGAACCAGGTCATAGCGTCGTTTCAGCTCGGCATCGATATCGGACCAGCTCTCCCGTACATGCTGCCGAGTGCGAATCAGTGTGTTGTACATCGAGATCGCATACAGAAGGGCAACCCCGGCAACGACTGCGGCAACAGCTCCTCCCGTCATCGATTCACTTCCTCCGTTTGCTGTTTCAACACGTAGTCCGGTAGCCGATCCAGCACCCCGGTGGCGATCATCAGTGCCTGATCAAACGACGCCGCGTCAAATCGGCGGTCCCGCCAGATCAGGACGTGCCGTTCGTCGAATTGGAGATTGTGCCTCGGATACTGTAGCAGAAACTCGATCGTACGCGCATGGAGAACATCGTACGCCCAGCGGCAATTCGAACTTCGCACGTGGTAGGCCCGGCTGAACTCGGATGACTCGAAATCCAGATCGTCCATCCCGAAGGCTTCGCCGATTCGGTCGAGGATGTTCTCGGAGCGGACGAGCAGCGGCTTGAGCGGAACCATGCTCTCCACAAGCACACCCGAGAATTGATGCACCTGGCGGTTCTTCCCGGAGCCTGTGACGTAGTGGTAGTCAAAAGCCATCACACGGCGCTCGTTCCATTGCCCTTCCATCCGATGATGTGCGTAGCGGCTGTAGCCACGGCGCAGTGCGCCAAACGCCGGATAGCGGTCGTCAAATCCGGCATCCCGTCCGGCAAGCAACGTCAATCCTCGAGAATCCGCCCACACCGTGAGCGCCTTCTTGCGGACCGCGCTTCTCCACGCCGCGACGCCGACAAGCACGGCGGCCAGGACAACGAAAACCCAGAAAAAACCCGTCATCTCTCCCCCCCACTCTTGGTTTCCTCCGTCGGCGTTCCGCCTAGGGCTGCCGGCCATTGAGAGCCGCTGATCGCTCCGAGCCCGCCCGGCAACATACCGATTCGGTGGACGGCCCGCAAGTCTTTCCTTCTCGATCAACGCGCTCGACTTTGTCCATTCGACGTATGGCCCTCACGGCACGGGCGACAGCCCCCACCACCGATCACGGCAGATCTCGCACATCGACAAGATGAGCCGTTGTGAACGCGCGTCGTCCCGGCTCATCGCTGATCGCTGATCGCTGATCGCGACGACACGCCAGGTTCGAACTGGAGCGCAAAGGACCGAAGTCGAATCCCTGCTGTGGATCGCGAACAGACGGCGGCGATCACATCGTCCCAACGCGTGACTCCACAATCCCAATTGGCTAGAGATTCCGCGTGATTGCCCAGATGGTCAGTCCGGCGATCGCCGCGATCATGGCAAACCGGATCCATCCGGACGTCGAAATCCTTGGCGGCAGCTCATGGAAAGCGCGGACATCTCTGATCACACTCGGAAGACTCAGGATGTCGCGCACTCCGAATTGCTCGCGTCGACCAACCGCGATCCACAGTTTGCCCGACTCGGGCTTCGTTGTCTCGACGTCTGAGGACGAGAGCGCCACAATATCATACCGGCCTGCCTGAGGAAGGTTCACCGTCTGTTGGAGCAAAATCCACGAGTCCGTCCCCGTAAATGGCTCGTGAAAGATCTCGGGGGCGGGGATCGACGCCGTCCGAAGGAACACCGCCCCTGAGCCATTGGGGATCTCGAGCGGCCCGGAAAGATCGATCGCTGGAAGACCCGGGCCGATGATCACCATGCCGGGGCGAAATCCCGTGAGTCGTTCGATCCATGGGACGCCCAGCGAGACATACAGGTCGAATGCCCCTTCCGTCTCCACGAAGATCCAGCTCTGCGGAGACTCCGGAGAGATCTCGGTGTAGATCACCTGCGATACGTCCATGTTCGTGACTTGCACCGCTTCATCGCGCGATGGATACGTTTCTCCGATCGCGATGGGCTTGTGCGCCAACGCGCCAAACGAAACGATGCAGATCACTGCCAACGCAAGCCACGCTGCCTTCATCATCGTCACCCATCTATCAGGAGCCGTCCTATCCCCCTTCCGCGCGGCCGAGGCCACCCCCTATCGTTCGACCTGCACGCCACGTTGCTCAAGGGTTTCGATCACCGACACCGCAGCCGACCCGGCAGAGCTGCTGATCGGTGTGTCGCGCAGATCCACGTAGTCAAGCTGGGTAAGACGAAGCAAGACGGCAATGTCGCTGACGTCGGTGGATGCCATGCGGAGCACTTCCAGATTCCGCATCTGCCACAATGGCTCGATGCTCGTTGTTGGATTCCCGCTGATGTCGAGCTCGCGCAGCGTGGTCAAGGGTTCCACCGCCTGAAGACTCTGGACCTCATTGTCCGAGAGATCCAACGTCCGAATCCCACGAAGTTCAGCGAGCAGGCCAATCCCCGAAAGCCCATTCCCGCTCAAGTCAAGCACTTCGAGATGGTGAAACTCAACGAGGATCCCTAGATCCGTGAAGCCCACATCCGCCAACATGAGCGATTCGAGGTTTTCGAATTCGACGAGAGCCGTGAATCGATTGAACGACAGGTTCTTAAGGCCTAGGGAAAGCAGGTCCGGCCGCGCGTCAAGTAGCTGCTCGATCCGGGCATCGAGTCCATCCACATCGCGAAGGTAGACGCTCTCCAGATCCTCCAGGAAGCGGAGTGGCGTAAAATCCGAGACGCTCGTGGACGAAAGCCCCAGAACCCTGAGCCCTTCCATCCGACCAAGCACGGCAAGATCCAGCGGGCTGTCCGCCTCCACATCGAGCGATTCCAGCTCGGTCAGGGCTTGAAGCGGTGAGAGATCCGTGCCTGCCTGGCAACTTACCGCCAGATGTTTCAGGAACGTCAATCCGCGGAGCGGCTCCAGCGAGGAAATGTCGCAGTCCTGCAGCCGCAGCACTTCCAGCGTGATGACATCCTCGAGCGGTCCGATGTCGGTGACCGGATTGTCATCGAGCACGAGCTTCTCGAGATGATCGAGCCCGCGCAGGGAAGAGACGCTGGAGATGTTGTTCTCGGCAAGGTACGCCTCATGAAGGTACTCGAGCTGGCCCAGCTCGCTGATCGACCCGATGCCGTTCCCCGAAAAGTCAACTGTCGTCAATGACGAGCAGTTCGCCAATCCCCCGAGATCGGAGATACCGCGCCCGTCAGCGTTCAAATGGGTCAGCCACGAGACGTCGTACTCGTAAAGCGTCCCCGAAGGCTTGAAGATCGCTTCGCGAACGGCCTCCTCGAGATTCCGATCCGAGAATCGAACGGTCTCCTGCCCGACTACGGCAACCGAACAGGCAACCAGCATGAGGGCGACACAGACCCTCATCGACATGCGGCTTCCTACAATCCAGCACCTACGCTGCAACACGACACTCACCTCCGTGGATCCCGACTCGACACGATCGTCATCTGCGCTCGATCATTAGACGGGACGACGGCGGGGAAAGGCAACCTTGCCGGATGCCCGGATCTTGCCTAACTACAACGATGCCGGCCGCAAACACCAACATCAACGAAGGACTCCACCTCATGGCCCCCTCTCGATCGGACGAATCGGTCCACGATCGGCAAGCGCCGTAGGGCTTGTGCGGAGAACCTGCAGGCGCAAGTGGAGCACCGAGCGATCCGCCCGGTTCTCCACCATTGGGTCGGAGTCCTCACCATTCCGACTCGGAACACCGCGAATCGGAGGAGGACTGATCGGATTCGAAGGACCGCGATCGGCAATCAGATGGAGAGGATTTCCAGGATCTCTACGATCGACAACGCGTTGCGGCGTTCTGGGGAGACGGGCGTCAGGATTGTCGGAGGCGGCCCAAGAGACTGCCCGGCCTCCCTCGGGAAGTCGGGGCAAATCATCAACGCGCCCAGTCATGCATCGCGGCGTTCATGCCGGCACAGCGCGGATCCACGAAGAGGCTATCGACAAAGGCAATTGGATCCCATCACAGCTCCCTGCGCATCGTTCCACGTTCCGCGACGACGAAGGCAAACGGTGTTCTCCACCGTTTGGCGGAGAACACCGCCGGAGGATCGAACCTCCGAATGAACAGCCGTCGAAAGGGGCCACTGTCGCACAAGAGCAGGGGCGCTACTCGTCCATTCCCTCGATGAACCGCAAGTAGTCGGAGCCGGTCGACAAGACGATCCTCGTTGCGCCGTCGAGTGCCGTTCCGTACGACTCCAACGTGCGCCAGAATCGATAGAACTCCGGATCCTGGTTGTAGGCGTTGGCGTAGATCTCCAGCGCATCCGCATCGCCCTCGCCCTTTACGATCTCCGCTTCCCGCCGCGCATCGGCAAGAATAATCTCCGCGTCCTTGTCCGCGGTCGATGTAATCCGCCTCGCCTCTTCCTCTCCTTCAGCCCGAAGCTGGGAGGCGATGCGTTCTCGCTCCGAGCGCATCCGTGCGAAGACGGCCTCTTCGATCTCCTCAGGAAGATCGGCGCGCTTGATCTGGACATCAATCAACACGATGCCGAACTCCGCGAGTTTCTCCCGACTGCGTGTCGTAACTTCCTGTAAGTACTCCAATCGGCTCTCGGAGACGATTTCATTGAAGGTGTGCTCGGCAAGGATGTTGCGGAGATCCGAATAGACGATGTCATCGATCCGGCTCTGCGCGCTCAACAAGCTGCCCCGGGTCGCTTCGATAAACCTCTGGGGATCGCCGACGCGCCAGATGGCGTAGTTGTCGATGACGAGTCGCTCCTGGTCGGCAGTCAAGATGTCGCGCGGCTGGATATCGTAGTTCAGCACGCGGTCGTCCAAGTAGGTGACACTCTGAATGAACGGGATCTTGAAATACAATCCCGGCTGCTCGACAATGCGAACGATTTCTCCGAACTGCAGGATCGCCGCCTTCTGGGTCTCGTGGACGCTGAACGAGAACAGATTGAAGCCGATTACCGCGATCACGATCGCGACTGCGAAGATGAGGACTTGTCTCATTCCGGATCACCTCCTGTGGTCGCCGAATCAAGCGGTTCCCCAAGATCAAGGAAGTTCAGCACACCGGTTTCGGCCACATCCCTCGTCAGGATGATCTTGTCGATCCCAGGAAGGATCTCTTCCATCGTTTCGATGTAGATGCGGGTCCGGGTGACCTCCTGACCCAACTGGTAGTTCGCGAGGATTTCGAGGAAACGAGCGACCTCTCCTTCAGCGCGTTTGACCCGCTCCTGTTTGTACGCCGCGGCTTGGTTGGCGATTTCTTGTGCCTGCCCACGAATGCGGGGAAGGATGTCCAGCGCATACTCCTCGGCCTGGTTGATCAACGTCTGCTGATCCTGCCGGGCGCTGTTGACATTGTCGAACGCAGAGACAACCTCGGCGGGCGGTTTGACGTCCTGCAGTTGGATGTTGCCGACAACAATCCCCGCACCGTAGAGGTCGAGGAGTTCCTGCAGCGAGACCATCGTGTCCATCCCGATCACATCGCGTTCCTGAGTCAACGTCTCATCCAGGCTTCGTCTCGCGACTTGCACGCGCAACACGGCCTCCGCCGCTTGTTTGACGATCGTGCTGGGGTCGATCAGGTTGAACGCGAACAGCGCCGCAT
>RXOA01000026.1 GCA_003979035.1 Candidatus Bipolaricaulota bacterium | reverse complement strand
AGCCACATTGGGACTGAGATACGGCCCAGACTCCTACGGGAGGCAGCAGTGGGGAATATTGGACAATGGGGGAAACCCTGATCCAGCGACACCGCGTGGGGGATGAAGGCTTTCGGGTTGTAAACCCCTTTTCTGGGGGAAGAATAAGTTCGAGAGGAAATGCTCGAGCGATGACGGTACTCCAGGAATAAGCATCGGCAAACTTCGTGCCAGCAGCCGCGGTAAGACGAAGGATGCTAGCGTTATCCGGAATTACTGGGCGTAAAGGGCGTCTAGGCGGTTGGGCAAGTCACTTGTAAAATCCCTCGGCTTAACCGAGGACGGTCTCGTGATACTGCCTGACTTGGGTGCAGGAGAGGAGAGTGGAACTCATAGAGTAGCGGTGGAATGCGCAGATACTATGAGGTACCCCGATGGCGAAGGCAACTCTCTGGCCTGCTACCGACGCTGAAGCGCGAAAGCGTGGGGAGCAAAGGGGATTAGATACCCCCGTAGTCCACGCCGCAAACGATGTTCACTGGGTGTCGGACGCTTAATGTAGTTCGGTGCCGAAGCTAACGCGATAAGTGAACCGCCTGGGGAGTACGGCCGCAAGGCTAAAACTCAAGAGAATTGACGGGTCCCCGCACAAGCGGTGGAGCACGTGGCTTAATTCGATGATAAACGAAGAACCTCACCTGGGTTTGACATGCTAGTGGTAGGAACCTGAAAGGGGGACGACCCATTTCTTCGGATTTGGGAGCTAGCACAGGTGATGCATGGCTGTCGTCAGCTCGTGTCGTGGGATGTAGGGTTAAGTCCCGAAACGAGCGCAACCCCCGTCGTCAGTTGCCAGCGGATCATGCCGGGGACTCTGGCGAGACAGCCGGTTAAACGCCGGAGGAAGGAGGGGATGACGTCAAGTCATCATGTCCCTTACGCCCAGGGCGGCACACATGCTACAATGGGGGGTACAAAGGGTTGCAATGTCGTAAGGCGGAGCGAATCTCAAAAAGCCCTCCTCAGTTCGGATTGAGGTCTGAAACCCGACCTCATGAAGCCGGAATCGCTAGTAATCGCAGGTCAGCCATACTGCGGTGAATATGTACTCGGGGATTGTACACACCGCCCGTCACACCAACCGAGTGGGGGGTGCCTGAAGTCGCCTTTTTGAAGGTGCCTAGGGTAACCTTCGCGAGAGGGGTGAAGTCGTAACAAGGTAGCCGTAGGAGAACCTGCGGCTGGATCACCTCCTTTCTAGGGAGTACCAGGACCAAGCAAAGCAAGTAGTAGCGGTGACAAGAACCACACTATCCTTTTTCTTCTTCTGTTTTTCTCCATCCTCTTCATCTGGGTCTCCGTCCTGATTCAAAAGGGACGTACGTTACCTTTCCGGACCGGAAACGCACCCCGGATTCGATACGTCGTTCCTCGTGTACGTGATGTCCGCGACGTACCGTAGTCATACGATCGCTGGAGGGAGATTGGATGAAGGGCACAGTCAATCAGGACATTACGTTTGAACTGCTGGTACAGGAGATCGCAGACACGATGCAGGTGGAGCGGGGAGATACGATCTATCAACCGGGCTCTGTCAGCAGCACGGTCTATGTGGTCAAGGACGGGCGGATCAAGCTGGCATACTTGGATGAAAGCGGCAAGAAGCTTACGCTAGCGATGGTCAGCGCCGGGGGGATCTTTGGGGAGATGTGCCTTGTCGGCGAGAAGCACCGCCGGCATCTGGCAACAGCGATCGAGGATTCCTTGCTGTATTCCGTTCCCAGGCAGACGCTGTCGCACGTGATGGGAGACGATCCGCAGGCCCTGCGACTTCTTCTCGGCCATTTCGCCGATCGGCTCCGTGAGTTTGAGGAAACGCTGGAAGATCTTGCATTCCGTGACATCCAGGCGCGGCTGTCAAGACAACTCCTCAAACTTTCGGACGAATACGGCGTGAAGACGGATGAAGGGATCCTTATCGGATTCCAGTTGACCCACAAGGAGCTGGCCGACATGATCGGTTCGGCGCGTGAAAACACAACCCTTGCCCTCAATCGGTTTGCGCGGGAGGGGATTCTGGACAAGAGTCGCTACCGGATTGTCATCAAGAATGAGAAGGGGCTTCGCGCCAAGATGGTCGCGCAGAACTAGCACAACTTGAGGATTGGCTCGAGTCGGGGCGGGAGCATGCGCCGACTCGAGCGTTTCTTTCAATTCACCGATGCCAAGGAGAAACGCCCGATGGGATCAATCAGATCCGTCGGGTGCTTTGCCTTATTTGGGTCGGCGTTTTCGCTTGTGAAACGCTGATTGAAGAGCATGGCCGGATGGAGTTGACGGGCGGTTCGTGCGGGATAGGATTGGAGCGGAGCTGTGGGAAGCCAAGTCGCTGGTTGACACGCGCGGGTCCGGAGACAGGCGGCATGATTCCCCGCAACATGGGAGATGGATCTTGCGGAACGGTTCCGGAAGACCTTGAAGCCGTCAGTCCGAAAATGGAGAGCGTGAACGATGATGGAACTGAGCAGGATAGGCATTATCACCAGTGGAGGCGACTGTGGCGGGCTGAACGCCGTGATCAAGGGAACGGCGTTGGCCGGGCTGCGTCATGGGATTCGATGCTTCGTCATTCCCAACGGGTATGCGGGGCTGTACAACCTCATCGATTTCGATGATCTTGTGGAACTGACCGTGGAACGGCTGATGCATGTGGAAGCCACTGTCGCCGGATCCGACGCCGGCCATTCCAGGGTCAAGCTGAAGAAGATCGATGCGGAAGACAAGTACGCACGCATTGAGGATGGCCTTTCCAAGTTCGATATCCAAGCATTGGTGATCAGCGGCGGAGACGATACGGGAAGTGTGATTCTCGACCTTGCCGAGCACGGCATCCGTTGCGTGCACGCGCCGAAGACGATGGACCTCGATCTGCAGACCTACTCCGTTGGAGCGGACTCCACGATCAGCCGAATCGCGACGTTCGCCCGTGATCTGAAGACCACCGGTCAGACGCACAACCGTGTGATCGTGATGGAGGTCTTCGGCCGCAATGCCGGACACACGGCGTTGCGAGGAGGCATCGCCGCCGAGGCGGACGCGATCCTCGTTCCGGAGATTGCCGTGGACTTCGACATTCTCTACAAACACTTGAAGCGGAAGTTCTTTGAGCGCATTCAGCGCAGCGACGTTCGGGCAGGCACCTACCTGATCGTGGTCGCTGAGGGGCTGACCGATTCGACGGGCGTGGAAATCGTCGACGAGACTGCCGGCGTAGACGCGTTCGGCCACAAGAAGCTTGCCGGTGCCGGGAAATACGTCCGGAATGAACTTGCGAAGAGGCTCAAAGAGGATCCGGACGTCAAGAGAATGATGAAGGAATTCGGGATGTACGTCGAATCCCTGTATGAAATTCCGGAGATTCGGACGATCGCTCCCGGGCACCTGGTGCGCTGCGGCCAGACGTCGGCATTCGATGTGAACTTCGGCATCGAGGCCGGCGCTGCCGCGGTCGAGTTGCTGGTCGGCGGCATGAGCGGAGTGACCGTTGCGGATGTCAGGGGGAACACGATTCGCTACATGGATACGGCGGCTGCGATCCGACCGCGGAACGTGGATCCGGCGCTGGTCTCATTTCACGAAAATCTTGGGGTTTGCTTCGGAAGAGTGCCCGAGAACATTGCCCCCACGTTCGTCAAACTGGACAGTCCGCCGAATCGGCACTTGTAGAGGTTGTTTGGCGCGGGAACGCCTGCCGCCTACCTGACGATCATGAGGATTCTCGCAGGGGGATGCGGCGTGTCTCCCCTTCAGCCCGGGAGATGGGGTCTCCTCCGAATACCGGGGGCGTCGCCGCTTGCAGATTGATCCGTAAGCGACAGACACATGGCCCTGGAGCGCCAAGACTTCTCTGTGTGTTCAGGGATCAAGCGCTGCAGGAACACCTGAAGCCTCCCGGTTCTATAGTCGAGAGAGGTGATTGGACCATGCGGATCAGGGATTGCAGGCGTGCTCAGTGCGACATGTCGGTACGGACCGCCAAACGCACATCGAGAGCGAAGAGGCGGCTGTGCGACAGATCAGTTGACATGCTTCGGAACGTACAGCGCGGACCCAAAGCACAACCTACTCACGACCTGCCGGGACCCGTGACCGGAGCAGAGCTTGAGATGATTCGGACAAGCCGAACATGGCGATTTCGCTCTCCAGATGTTCTCGGGTACTCCATCCGCTCACATAGCCGTTGATGCGGGCAACGATGGTCGAGTCGACGTAGTCGGCAAACGTTGCGAGTCGGGACTTCAGCTCATCGGAGATCGGCCGCAGCGAGGCCGATGCTTGCAGGCGGTACTTCTGATGGTAGTCCTCGGCGCGGGTGAACTGCTGGAAGTCGGCGATCTCGGTTTGGGCTTGCGCTCCTCGTCTCTCCGATGCCTGACGGACTAGCTTCTCGGCTGCCGCGCGCTGCGCTTCGTTGTGCGCGAAAACCACCGATCGGTACTGGCGGGAATAGGGCGCCGCGAATCCATCGTGGTTCTCCCAGAATGCGCTGAGAAGCTGGTCGTAGGAGACAATCGACGGATCGAAATCGATCTGGATCGCTTCCGCATGGCCGTCAAGGTCGTGGTAGGTCGGGGTTGCGCTTGCACCACCGGCATAGCCGACGCGGGTTCGGATGACCCCCGGGATTACACCGAACAAGCCATCAGGTCCCCAGAAGCAGCCCATCGCGAACGTAGCCGTCTCGACTCGCTTGTCAACAGGCCCGGCATCCGGCAACCGCGCATCTTGAGTCCTGTTCATGATGGCCTCCGTTCGTATCTGACATCCCGCCGCCAAGCGCAACGACAACCGGCATCTCCGACCGTGCTCGATCCGCGGTGTCCGCTTCCGCTGTGCCGCCGAACGGAGTATCGCGACCGCGAGTGAACGGATGCTGAGGCAGTGGTGAAGAAACGGTGAGCGGGAAACCTGCATCAGCGTTCGAGTTGCCTATCGGTCCGTCGTATCCTAGCATAGGCCTGCGACGGACGTGAGCCATGAACAAGGTGCAGGTGGAGACGCGCGAGGATTGGCGGGCGTGGTTGGCGGAGAACTATGCCGTCGAAACCGAGGTCTGGCTGGTCTTTCACAAGAAGCACACTGCGATCCGATCGATATCGTATGAAGCATCTGTGGAAGAAGCCCTGTGTTTCGGATGGATCGACAGCCTGATCAAGCGGTTGGATGAACATCGATACCTCCGCAAATTCACGCCCCGCTCAAGCGAAAGCGCCTGGTCGGAGCTCAACAAGCAGCGTGCTCGGAAGATGATCCGTGAGGGGCGGATGACGCCGGCGGGCCTGGCCATCATCCAGGCGGCAAAGGCTTCCGGGGAATGGAACACGAAGCGATCGAGGCCGCACTTCCCGATGGATGAACTCCCCGCCGAGCTGAGCGTTGCGCTGGACGGTGAACCGGAGGCGGATGCATTCTTTCGCTCGCTTCCAGCATCGTACCGGAAGCAGTACGTCCTGTGGATCGCCACGGCAAGGAAACCCGAGACACGCCGGCAACGGACAAGAGAAGCGATCAAGAAACTCAAACGGGGCGAGCGCTTGGGGTTGAAGTAGGGCGGGCGCGACATGGAGCGGGCTGCCCTGCCAAGAGGCACCGATGCAGGCGGTATTATCATGAGGCCGCTGCTCGTTATCGCGGCGTCCGAGTGCACGAAACGCCGAACAAAGGCCGGGTTGCTCGGGAACGAGGACCGCGGCAAAATGATATGAGGATCCCGTCAGCTGTACGAGGACCGGCTCCTTGCATCTGCCGAGCCGGGATTATCGGGAGGAAAACATGAAGATCGGAATCGTCGTCTACTCGCAAACGGGACATACACTATCGGTTGCAGAGGAGCTCAAGAGAAAACTCGATGAGGCAGGGCATTCCGTGTCGCTTGAGCAGGTGTCGGTGGTGGGCGGGCGGAAGCAGGGAGACCGCGCGTTTGAACTGGACGTGACACCTGGGCTAGGCAGTTACGAAGCGCTGGTGCTCGGATCTGCCGTTGAAGCGTTCTCTCTGTCGCCGGTCCTCTCGCGCTACCTGGAGCAACTCGATTCGCTTCAGGAGAAGCGGGTTGCATGCCTGGTCACACAGCAGTTCCCGTACCCTTGGATGGGAGGCAACCGCGCCATCCGGCAGATGGTAAAGCTCTGTGAGTCGAAGGGGGCCTCGGTCTGCGGGGCCGCAATCGTCAACTGGGCTCAATCGCGCCGCGAGACGACCACCGCTCAGGCGATTGCTTATCTCGCTGGATTGTTCTAGGGCTCCCCGGACGCAATCCACCCCTTGCCTGCTACAGGATGCAATCCGGTGAACGCTGTATTCATCCGGTTCCATGCACACCCGGCGCACTTCTGCTTGAATCGCTTGGGGAGGGGTGAATCGATTGACGCCAATGGGCTTCGGCGGTGAAGTTGAGCGGATGAGGCGTTGCGCATTGCTGAGGGGCTTGGCGGCGGGAGAAGGCTTGCCGCGAATTCGATTGACGGCTGGCAGGGATTGACTTTGGTTTGACGGGGAGTTCCGGCCTTTGCTTGGTGCGGCAGGGATTGGGCTGTTGCGCCCCGGGATTGCCACGTGAGGTTCGATGTTTGAGTGGATTCGAGACAACAACGGTTTGATCTGGTGGACGGGCATCGTTTCAGCGGGGATGCTGGTGCTGGCGCTGCTGATTGCCCCATGGCTGGTGGGGCGGATTCCCGCGGGCTACTTCTCCCGCCCCCATCGAGCCGGTGTGCAGCGGCCCGCACGAAGCGTCATCCCGCGCGTGCTGTGGCTGGCGGCCAAGAATCTCCTTGCCATTGCATGTCTTCTGCTCGGATGCCTGTTGCTTGTGCTGCCTGGGCAGGGAATCCTTACGATTCTGATCGGGATCATGCTTCTTGACTTCCCAGGCAAGTTCCGGCTGCAGCGCTGGGTCGTTTCACGCCGAAGGGTTGTTGAGTCGATCAACTGGCTTCGGCAACGGAGAGGGAAGGATCCGCTTGTGCTCTAGATGGGCCGATCCTGTGGGTCCGCCGTCGGCGGATTGAGCGATACGTCAAGGGAAGGCGCATCTGGCGAGAACGATACGTACGGGCTGTCCCCCTCGGGTCCTCCGCAGCGAGCCGACGAGAAACCATAGGCCGTAGGCTGAAGGCGTCGGTCTGGTCGGGGTTCGCGGACGAAATGGGGTGGGGATGCACTTGCTCCGTCTTGTTCAGCCTGCTACGGTATGGGCGGGCGAACGGCGAGCCAATCAACAGAGGATCCCGTAGCGGCCAAAAAAGGACCGAGACGAATGACACAGCAAGCGGAAATGGTCAGCATGGCGCTGTTCTGCGACTTCGAGAACATTGCCTTGGGCGTTCGTGAGGAGGAGTATCCGAAGTTCGACATCGACAAGGTGTTGGAGCGGTTGCTGCTGAAGGGAAACATCATCGTCAAGAAGGCGTACTGCGATTGGGCTCGCTACAAGGATTTCAAGACGCCGATGCACGAAGCGGCGTTTGAGCTGATCGAGATCCCGCATGTCCGTCAGTCGGGGAAGAACTCCGCCGACATCCGGATGGTGGTCGACGCACTCGATCTCTGTTACACGAAAGAACACGTCGACACGTTTGTGATCATCAGTGGAGATTCCGATTTCTCGCCGCTGGTCAGCAAGCTTCGAGAGAACAACAAGACGGTGATCGGTGTTGGAGTGAAGAATTCCACATCCGAACTGCTGATCGCCAATTGCGATGAATTCTTGTTCTACGACGATCTTGTTCGTCAGACGCGGCCGGCTGCGAAACCCCGCCGGTCGACGACCAAGAAACCCGCGGCGAAGACGACTGTGAAGGAGCTGACACCGGCAGACGTCAAGAAGCAGGAAGCCTGGGGGCTCATCGTCTCGACCTATGAAGCGTTGGTGGAAGAGCGTGGAGAGGGGCAGAATATCTGGGGATCGATGATCAAGCAAACGCTGAAACGGCGTAAACCGGGGTTCAGCGAATCTCACTACGGATTCGGGTCGTTCGGACAGCTTCTTGAGGAAGCGGGGGCACAGGGGATTCTTGAGCTTGAGCGAGACGAGAAATCCGGTGGCTTCATCATCAAGAGCACGCAATCGGCCTGAGTATCGTGGATAGGCGAAGCTTCGCACGCTTCGAAGACGACCCGTCCCTCTTTCGCCCGAATCAGATGGACCCGACGAGGTAAGGGCCGTACGATTTGCAGCGAGATGCAACCACACATCCTAGGAAGCGCGACATGAATTCCGATCTTCAACAATTGGCATCTGAAAGCACGGCGTGGCCGTTCCGGGAGGCGCAGCAGCTTCTAGAGAAACGGCTTCGGGGGGACGTTCCGGGAAAGGGGTATGTCCTGTTCCAAACAGGCTACGGCCCGTCGGGATTGCCTCACATCGGGACGTTCGCCGAAGTTGCCCGTACAACCATGGTGCGCAATGCGTTCGCGCTTCTCGCCCCCGAGATACCGACGCGGCTCTACTGCTTCTCCGATGACATGGACGGGCTGCGCAAAGTCCCGGACAACATCCCGAACAAGGACATGGTCGCGGAGCATCTCGGCAAGCCGCTGACGAGCGTGCCCGATCCATTTGGCACCCATGACAGCTTTGGCGCGCACAACAATGCCCGCTTGATGGCGTTTCTGGATTCGTTCGGCTTCGACTATGTGTTCAAGAGCGCGACAACATGCTACCGGGAAGGACTGTTCGACAACGCGCTGCTCTCGCTGCTACGGCATTACGACGAGATCATGGCGGTGATCCTCCCGACGTTGGGTGTCGAACGACAAGCGACGTACAGCCCGTTCCTACCGATCTCTCCGACAAGCGGGAGAGTTCTACAGGTTCCGATTCTTGACCATGACGCCGCGTCGGGGACGATCGTGTTCGAAGATGAGGATGGGGCCAGGGTGGAGACTCCGGTTGTCGGCGGAAACTGCAAACTCCAGTGGAAGGCCGATTGGGCGATGCGTTGGACCGCTCTTTCCGTTGACTACGAAATGTCGGGCAAGGATCTGATCGATTCGGTCAAGCTTTCCAGCCGCATCTGCCGGATTCTCGGTGGGGTCCCCCCCAACAACCTCACCTACGAGATGTTCCTCGACGAAGAGGGCGCCAAGATCTCAAAATCGAAGGGGAACGGCGTTGCGGTTGAGGATTGGCTGAAATACGCACCCCAGGAGTCGCTCGCCTATTTCATGTACCAGAAGCCGAAAGCGGCCAAGCGGCTTCATTTCGATGTGATTCCCAGAAGCGTGGATGACTACTACACGGAGTTGCTGGCGTTCGCGAGCAAAGACTCGAAGCAGAAACTGGCGAGCGCTGTGTGGCACATTCACGATGGCGAGCCCCCGAATCCGGAAATCGGCGTGTCCTACAACATGCTGCTCAACCTCGTCAGCGTCTGCCACTCTGACGACCCAGCGGTCATCTGGCACCATGTATCGCGGAACCTGCCGGGAACCACTCCGGAGACCTCCCCCGAGTTGGACAAGCTGATCGGATTCGCGATTGCCTACTACAAAGACTTCGTGCTGCCCAACAAGCGGTATCGCACCGCGAAACCGCTTGAGCGGGAAGCGCTGAAAGCATTGCGTGCTGAGCTGGCGGCGCTGCCGGAGCAAGCGACGGCCGACGACCTGCAGGCCGCCGTCTACGAAGTCGGCAAGCAGCAAACGTGTTTCGATAGCTTGCGGGATTGGTTCAAGGCGCTCTACGAGATTCTTCTTGGGCAGGACTCCGGGCCGCGTATGGGATCGTTCATCGCGTTGTACGGGATCCCTGAGACCATCAAGCTGCTGGACCGCGTGTTGGCCGGCGAGGATCTTTCCGTCGAATAGTCGCGATGACGATGCGGCTTCGGTGATTCCCGCGGCGGCCTTCCGAGAGGTCGACTCCTCGATTGTCCTCACTTGAGACCGCTCTTGCTCTTGCGGATGCCGGGTGGCCGACTTGACGTTCGCACACGGATCCTCGTTCTATGGCTCGATTGGGTTGAAGACCACGAATCGGAAGCCGGCGATCCGAAACAACGGGTCCGGCTTTGCGGGGGGGACCATGTCCGATCGTTCGTTTTCAAACGACGCATTCGAGAACGTCCGGGATCAGATCGGATTCTGCGGGATCTGGTGCGGAAGCTGTGCTGTGGGGAATGGTGCGCTCCGGGAGCTGACGGCGCGGTATCATCGTTTGATCGCTGCCTACGGGCTTGAGTCGTGGGCCCCGAAGGAGCTTGACTACGAGCAGTTCGTAGAGTGGCTTGATGGAATAGGTCTGGAAGCCTCATGCCCCGGTTGTCATCAGGGGGGTGGAAGAGAGGCGTGCCCGATGAGAACGTGCGCCCACAGCAAGGGAATCGGCCACTGCGCGGATTGCGGCGGCTCCTCCGCCTGCACCCATTCTAAAGATCTCCTGGGGATGAGGTCAGGAGCGCGTTCCGCCGGGCTCTTCGTGGAGCCTGACGATGGCGATCCGCTCCGTCTGATGGAGGGCTGGATCGAAGCGCTGAAGCGTAGCTGGCCATCCACGATTCTGTTTTGAGCATGATCCGTAGACCGATGGAGGACTATCGGGCTCGAATGGGGGCTTTCATCTTGAAGCGTGTCTCGGCAGGATTCGTCGCAGACTCTATGTGTAGGACAACGGCGAGCTGCGGATAGCCGAACACGGCGTCGTGGCGCTGACATGCGTTCTCGCTGCTGCGGGGCTACGATTGCCGGAACGAGAGGTTTGGCTGCAGCTCCTGGTCTCTATGCGTTGGGGATCAGCTGAACCCTTCGTTCCGATGCCGATGCGGCATGGATCCCGGGACCATCGGACGAGTGGGGACCTCGGGACCGGAGGCAGGCAATGAGAAACAAGCGAACACTGTGCGTGGCTCTCCTGTTGTTGACCCTGCTAGGAACGGACGTGCTTGGCTTGAGCTGTGTCGAAGCCGACCCGCCGGGGGGGCTTCCGATACTGGAGATGATCACGATCGACAATGTGGATCGACTCCTTTGTGTCAGGACGCTCTCTATTCCGGAATACAGCCGCGGAGCATTGAGCCAATGCAGTGTTGCATTCAGTCCCGATGGAAGCCTTCTCGTCGTGGCGAGCGGAAGAAACCCGATGCCCGTGTGGGATGTTCAGAGCGGGCTTGTCTTGCGCCGCTTCTTCGAAGGCTCGCCGCAACAGATCGTTGCCTGTGCGTTCTCGCCGGACGGATCCGTGTTGGCGTGCGGTGGTTTCGCCCGGGCAATCACGTTGTGGAATCCGAGCACGGGGGCGGAGATTGCGAGTTGGCCGGCGCATGCCGCGCAGGTTTGGGATTTGGCGTTCAGCCCCGACGGTGCGACGCTGGCTTCGTGTAGCCTGTCGGGCGGCGTCAGGCTGTGGCGTGTCCCCTCCGGAGAGATGTTGTGGAGCTTCGCCGGCGCACGCGGCTATCTGAGCGTGGCGTTTCATCCGATGGGTGCGGCGCTCGCCTGTGGAGGGCGCTGGGATGGGGCCGGGATCCTAGACGCGGCAAGTGGTACGACCGTCGCGATGCTGCCACAACCTAGCCGCCCGGTTGGCGACGTGGCGTTCTCCCCTTCCGGTGAGCTTTTTGCAGCGGGCACAGACGAAGACCTCATCTACCTTTGGAGCTTCAGTGACTACGCCCCCCTTGCCTCGCTCGCCGGACACGAGGGGTACGTCAACGGGGTCGCGTTCAGCCCCGATGGAGTGCTCGTCGCATCGGGGAGCCACGACAAGACCGTCAGGGTTTGGCAAGTCGACGGGTGCATGCTGCTCAAGGTCCTCGAGGGACACTCTGCCGAAGTCCTGCGAGTGGCTTTCAGCCCCGATGGTATGCTGATTGCCTCAACCAGTTGGGATGGAACGGTTCGGCTGTGGGGAGTGCCACGGGAGGCAATGTAACGCTACCCGCGAAGACCAAGCTGCCGATGGACATGCTCGATGGCCAGAACAAGCGCTCTCCGGGTCATGGAAAGCGGGACAAACGGGCGATTCTCTTCGCCGGAGATGACCTGAGTGTTGGTCATCGGCAAGTGGAGGAACCCGCATGTCATACCGCTTCCGGTTTGCTTGGCGTGGCGGAGGCCGGTGTAAAGGATGTGGTTGCACAGGTGGATTCCGGCGTGGTGCGAGAGCTTGGCTGGAATGCCTTCGCTCTGCATCGCTTCGACCAGAGCTTCCTGTCCGGGGAGCGTTGCCCAATAGGCCGCCGGCCCGTTGGGATCGATGAGCTCGCCCTTGAAGACGTTGATCGCGATGGTCTCCAGCGTAATCCATGGCCGGCTTGCCGCTTGTCCGCAGAAGAGACAAACGGATGGATCGTGCTTCTTGAGAAGCATGTGAAGGCTTTCGAGCATCGTCTTCTGCTGGGACGCCGAATCCTCATTGTCGAACTCCACGATCTCGAACGCGACCGATCCCCGCAGACTCTCCAGCTCCGGCGGGGACTCTGCCAGGATCGACGCAATCAGCGTCTGCGTCGAGTTCTCCGCGTACTTGTCGAACTTGGGAAATCCGGTGACCAGTAGTCTCATGTTCTCCCCTCTCCGGATGAAGCGCGGTGTGTTGCGGTCGACACGGGGTGTTGAGTATACGTGGGAGAAGCGTTGATTGCTTTGCCCGCCCGACTGGAGCGCGTGCGGAAATGGCACGGATTCCAAGTTGCTGATTCGATGCAACGGACGATCAGGAGAATGAAATCATGAATCAGAGCGCAGAGATTGAGCTATCCTCGCGGGAGGTGGTGATCCTCGCCACCGACTACGAGATGCTGGTACCGTGGTACGTCAACGTGTTGGGTTTCCGGATAACGAAGGAGTTCAAGGATGGATATCGATACTGCAATCTGGAGACCAAACAGGGCCTACGCGTCGGCATCGCGCCGGCAACGGAAGCCGGCGTGACGCCCGGCGATCGATCCGCGAACACGGTGCTGCTCCAGGTTGAGGTGCCCGATGTCCGGGTATTCCTCGAGTCCCTGAAGCGTAGGGGTGGCACGATCAGCTTCGGCCCTTCGTTCGATACATCCGGCGGCTTCTGGTTTGGCGGATTCGTCGATCCGGAGGGAAACGCGATCTGGGTCGTGGATGAGAACTGCCCGTAAATCCTTCGTTAGGCGACGGAGTGGCGGGAGGATGCCCACGGATTTCCCGATGGATCCTCCTTGACTGATCAAGGAACCGCCGCGTGGCGTCTCATTCCCCCCACGAGTCGATTCGGATGTCCATCGGGATGCGCTTGTCGCGGACCAGGCAGTCGATGAGAGGATCGTGTTTCCCGGTGGCGTCCGGGCGGGAATCGCTTAAGCTCTGCAGACCGAACCACAAGCAGGAATAGACCATCGGCCGCGAGCCGCAGGAGGCAACAGTGGAAAATCCGGTTCTCGATTGTCTGCTGAATCATCGTTCGATCCGCCGGTTCACCGCCGATCCGATCGATCGAGAAACGCTGGGTGTGATTACCCATGCCGGAACGCGAGCCGCGACGGCGGGGAACCTGCAAGGATACTCCCTCGTGGTGGTCGACGACCAGAAGACATTGGAGGATTGGCTCCCTCTCAAGGCCGCTGCCGCCGTGATCGCATTGGTCGACACGTATCGGATGAAGCGCTGGTTCGAACTGTGCGATGCCCCGTTCCACTTCGACAAGCCGAGCAGTTTCCTGATCTCCTTTTGGGATGCGATCATCGCCCTGCACAACACGGTCATCGCTGCTGAGAGCATCGGCCTCGGCGCCGTCTACATTGGGGGGGTGATTTCCGAGGACATGGGCGAAACGATCGGCGCCCCAGAGTACACATTCCCCGCTGGGTTGGTGCTTCTTGGCCATCCCGATCAGAATCCACCTCTTCGCCCTCGCCTGCCGGATGAAGCGGTGGTGCACTACGACCGCTACCACGTTCCGACGGACGACGAAGTGCGTGCATGGTACGCGGATATTGACCGTACGTTCGACGAGAAATCGGACGAGAAGAGAGCAGCGTTGCGTGCAAAGGGGATCCACAACCGGGCTCAGCAGATCACCCTCGGCCGCTACAACGAAGCGATCCACAGCGAGATGAGCACCGGGATCGTGGACAATCTCCGGAAAGCCGGCTTCACAGGCTTCAGCGGGTAGAGAACTCTCGGCTGGGCGGCAAGAGGATGGATTCCGGTTTTTGGGCGAACAGCTGCCGATCCATGCCGCGCATCGAGATGTCGGAGGAAGATCTCCGACGAACGCAGGAAACGGCTAGCTGCTGTGGCGGTTGCCGTTGTCGCATGGCACAGGTAGGCCGATCGGGCTACTCGGCGAGTTGATGTAGACAAGGAGAAGGTGGTCATGACGGTCACGTTGCGTGAGATTACGATGGACAACTTCCGGGAGTGCATCAAGCTTTCCGTTGCCGAAGCGCAGAAAGGGTTCGTGGCTTCCAACATGTACTCGCTCGCCGAAGCGCAGGCCGACGGTGTGTCAGAGCCGCGGGCAATCTACGCCGGCGACCAAATGGTCGGGTTCATCATGGTTGACTTCGAGCCCAAGGAGGATCGCGGCTACATCTCGCGGTTGATGGTGGCCGAAGACCACCAAGGGAACGGCTACGGGCGGGAGGCGATGCGGCAGGTCATCGAGCGGTTCAAGCGCAATCCGGCGTGCAAGGAGATCCAAACCGCCGTCGTTCCGGAGAATGTCGCTGCAGATACCCTCTATCGCAGTTTGGGATTCGAGCCGACCGGCGAGATGGACGAAGGCGAAGCGATCCTGCGGATGACGATCAACCGCACGCCGCACCAGAGTCTGGGCCTGTGAAGCGCCATCCGCCAACGAGAGCGCGGCGTAGCAGCCGGTGAGGCTCCATTGGGTGCGGGGCTCAAGGGGAAGAAGAAAGGAAGCGGAACCATGATGGAGAAGGTTGACTATGGGAACTGGGTTTCCGTTCGTTTCGTTGTCGTTCCGGGAATTCTCGGGCTGTTGCTTGCAGTTTGGGCAGTCTTCCTTCCCTATGTAGGAATTCCCGCCGGCGTGTTCTCGCTTGTGTCGCTCTACTTCCTGCACGCACGTTATCAGTTCTCCCCGCGCGGGCGAGATGTTCAGGCCAGAGTGCTCGATCAAGTCCTGACACGCCTCCCGAGCGGAAGCGAAGTCCGGCAGGTTCTGGACATCGGTTGCGGGAGCGGTGCGTTGTCGATTGAAGCTGCAAAGCGATATCCAACTGCTCAAGTGGTTGGGATCGATCCATGGGGCCGAGGCTGGGAATCCTCGAAGCGGTTGTGCGAGCAGAACGCTACTGTGGAAGGCGTTGCGGATCGTGTCTTGTTCGTGCGTGGCGACGCAGCATCTCTCCCCTTTGAAGATGAAGCGTTCGACCTGGTGGTGAGCAACCTCGTCTTTCATGAAGTTCGTGGCGTCAGGGACAAGAAGCGGCTGGTCAAGGAAGCCTTACGCGTCGTGAAGCGGGGCAAGTGGTTTGTGTTCCAGGATCTCTTCGGGTGGCGGGCGGTCTACGGAAGGCCGGACGCGCTGCTTGGTGCGATCCGAAGCTGGGGAATCGCCCAGGTCGAGCTTGTCGATACGACAGGCCCCGCGCGGGTTCCCAGAGCTCTCAAGCTTCCGTTCATGCTCGGAACGGTGAGCGTGCTCTACGGGAGAAAGAACACGTGAACCGTGTTGCAGACACACAACGATCCAAGATCACCGCAGCACATCCATCGAGGTTCGGTCCTCCGGCCAGGTTTCTGCGGAACTTCCTTTTCGGAGCTGATGGAACAGAGATGCGGGTCTATCGCATCGGGCTTCCCAGTGGCAGGAAAGGCTGAATTAGAAGGCTCTTGCGCAGTTCTCATCGATCTGCTAGGCTGATCCGATTGCCTGTCAAGTGAAGCACAGCGCGTAGACATGCTGTGTCGGCCCACCCCATAGCGCGAAGGAGGAAACACCATGTGTCCTTGCAAGGCCATCCAGTCGCGCCGCAGCATTCGGCGGTTTACCACCGATCTCGTAGAACGGTCGATGATCGAGCAACTCCTCGATGCGGCTGTGTTGGCCCCGTCGGCAAAGAACAGCCAGCCGTGGCGGTTCACGGTGGTGATGGAATCGAGGCGCGAGGAGATGCTTGCCGTCATCCACCGGGGAATCGCGAATCGACAGACAGAGGGCGAGGACATTGGGACGATCTTGTCGACGATCAAGGCGATGGAACAAGCGCCGGTGACGATCTTCATCCACAACACCGACGGGATTCATCCCTGGAAAGCGCGGGGAGAGCACGAATCATGGTGGGATCTGGCCACGGTGCAGTCGGTCGGCGCGGCGATCGAGAACATGCTTCTTGCCGCGACCGATCTGGGACTCGGCTCGCTGTGGATCGCGGATGTCTGGGATGCCTACCCCGAGATCAACGAGTGGCTGGGCGTGGATACCCAGCTGGTCGCTGCGGTTTCGCTGGGCTACGCGGACGTGTCCCCGAGCACGCCGAAGCGCAAGCCGATGGATGAGGTTGTCCGCTGGATCGAGTAGCCTCTGCCACAGAGACGATCCTGTGACGACCGCCTGTAAGACTTCTCATGGATCATGTTGAAGAGAAAAAGCGACCCAGGAGGATCCGATGAAGGAAACCATCCACATCGAAATCAAGCGTATTCCGCTGCTTCACGTGTTGACCGAGCGCCGGTCGCTTGCCGACCGGACCGAGACGGCTCAGGCGCTTCACGAGCTGCTTCCGAGGGTCGCCGATATCATCGCCGGATCTCCGATGGCGCTGCAGCTTGGCCCGCCTCGCGACGGGAGAATCGACTTCGAGCTGGCGTTTCCTGTCCGTGAACCGATCGAGAGGGAGGGATTCATCAGCAAGATCCTTCCCGGGCTTCCGTTCCTCTCGTTCACGCACGAAGGGCCGATGACCGGCGGTGCCGAAGGGGCGGACTTTGCCGACGCGTGGAAGCGGTTTGTCGAGTTTGTGAGCGAGCGGCAGGTCCTTGTCGGCGACGACCCTGCCCGCTACGTGTACCACGGCGGACTTGACTCCATTGGCACCGATGACGAACGGTTCGTGCTCGAGGTCCTCTATCCCTACCATCTGCCGATGTGGCTCGAAGCGTTCCGGCAGGGGGTAAGTCACTACGTCGACGCCAAATCAGCGGAACGAGTCCTTGCCGGAAGCGACGGCCTGGCGGAGGCGCTCGACGGTCACAAGGCGGCGGAGTGGATCCAAGCCGCGGTCGAGCTGTTGGATGAAGCGATCTCGGACGAGAGGGCGCACGCATGCATCCTCAACGGATGTGCGCATCACTACATCGTCCAGAGCGCGGAGATCCTTCGAGCCGCGTGGGATTCGTCCGGTCACGACCTGCGCAAGCTGGTCGCGGCGATCACCGACGAGCCGTCTCTCGGCAGCAACTACTCGATTGACGAATCCGGCGAAGAGGCGCTGTTGATCATCGAGCGCCGCCCGGCGCGGCAAGAAGCGTACGATCAGGCACCCGACCCCGTAGAGAAGAGATATCAAGCCTGTTTCTGCCCGCTGGTTCGGGATGCGATCCGCGACGGAAAACGCGTTTCTCGCACGTTCTGCCACTGTTCGGGTGGATGGTACGTGCAGGAATGGGAGAACGTGTTCGGTGAGAAGCCGGAGGTCCGGCTTCTCGAAACGATGCTCGACGGCGCCGAGACGTGCGTGTTCGCGGTGAAGATCCCGCCGGGGTTCTTGTAGGGGTTGTTCCCGGCGATCCTCACTCGCGACGATCCGTGTCGGCGCCTTCATGCGCTTTGTGCTCCAGGCTACGCGTCTTCTCCGTAGACGTCCTTGATCACGTCCATGGCGAAGCGAGCGGCTACGGTGACCGGTCCAGCGCCAAACTCGATCGCGACGTCGATCGCTTCGATGATCTCCGCGATCGTTGCCCCCTCCTCGGCGGCCTTTTCAATGTGCCACTGCATGCACGACTGGCAGTTGATCAGCGCCGCGATCGCCGTTGCCATCAGTTCCTTGTTCTTGCGGCTGATGGCTCCGTCGGGATAGACGTCCGCCTCCATCTGGGCAACCGCTTCGTACCCCTTCGATCCGTGAGCGAGGAACCACGTGTAGGCTTCCTTCCTCTTCCGAGTGATGCGTTGAAGCTCATCCATCCGCCTGCCTCCTTGAGACGAACCTGTCGAGATCGATCCGCATGCCCTCCAGCAGCGAGCGGCGCGGATCGTAGTTGGTTCCCCGCAGAGGATGCAAGCTCCAGAACAATCGGCGACTGCACGCTCTCAGCCAATTCCCCAACGAGCGACTTTGTCTTCGAAACGGGTAGACGCTCCGGCAAGACCGTTCCTCTCGAATCGATCGCCCCCTTGCGTTGTCTCTGCTAGGAGACCTTCCTGGAGCATCGCTCGAAACAGGGTATCATCGCCCCACTTAGGAGAAGCAATGAACGGACACTCCCTTCCGTACAACGACCCCGCAGAAGACACGACTGATCTCAGCTTCGCCCGTTCGGGCGCTGACTCGTGTCCGAAGGTACGGCACCATCGCGATCCTCGATTCATTCTCTTTTGCGGCGATGGGGTCGTCTTGGAAAGCGGTTTGCCGATTCGGCCACGATGGTTCCGTCCGCACGAGCTTGCCGGGTTGACACTCGATGAACGGACGGGGATCGATCTTGGAGCCGACGACCTAGGGCCACGGATGGCGCTTGACCTTTCGGGGATGGAAGAAGCCGAACAAGCGCTGGGCCTATCCCAAGGCGCGTTTCGCAGCCTCAAAGCTATTCAAGAGCCGATCGATCCGTGCACATGGCGGATCTTGTCTCGAGCGCAGGCCTTGCTCATCTGGAATCAGCAGTCCGCCATCTGTCCCGCCTGCGGAGCGGCGACCGAATCTCAGGGCGGGGGAACCCTACGCGTCTGCACCGACCCAGGGTGTGCGCGTATCCACTATCCGCGTACCGATCCGTCGGTCATCGTGCGGGTCGTTTCGGGGGAAAGGTGTCTGCTGGCACGTCAACCGAAGTTTCGCGCCGGCTTGAAGTCTGTCTTGGCGGGTTTCGTCGAGCCGGGAGAGACGTTGGAGGAAGCCGTGCGCCGGGAGGTTGCGGAAGAAGTCGGAATTGTTGTAGATCGGATCGAGTACCTCGCGTCGCAGCCGTGGCCGTTCCCGATGAACCTGATGATTGCCTTCCAGGCCCACGCCCGCGACGAGGAGATTGCCCTCGATTCGGACGAGCTGGAGATCGCGGAGTGGTACACGCGCGAGAGGGCGGAGCGTGAATTGGCTGAGGGCGCTCTCATTCTTCCCAGTCGGAAGTCGATCTCGCGTTGGATGATCGATGAATGGCTTGACGGCTGCTGAAGACCCAAGTTGATCCGCAGATCCCACCCCTGTTCGGGCGGGTCGATGTGCCTGGTGCCGCCCTT